>DXJL01000097.1 GCA_019057635.1 Candidatus Heimdallarchaeota archaeon | reverse complement strand
TTTCGGTAACGTTGTATACGTATTTCCATCAAGATATAAATTGGTTAATCCCGTTAGGGTGCCAATCTTCTCACTTATTTCTTCTAATTGATTTCCTCCTCCTATATCTAATTTATTTAAATTTGTTAACCGCCGTAACCCCTCAGGTAAGCTGGTTATTCGATTATTTCGCAATTTTAAATGTTTAAGGTTGGTTAGTCCACTTGTGCTCGCTGGAAGGCTTCTAAGTTGATTATCACTAGCGATTAGTTCTTCAAGTTCTTTCAGGTTCCCCAGAGTCTCGGGAAGCTCTGTAAGATTATTATTAGAGATATTTAATTGTTTTAGGTTGACTAAAGTAGTTATTACTTCGGGAAATTTTGTTAATTGACAATTTTGGAGGGTAAGACCTCTTACTATTCCCTTTTCCTCATAATAGCCTATATCAACTCCAATGAGGTCCTTTAGTGAACCGACACTCCTAATAGGCTGTTTAATTTGACTCTTTAGCCGTGTTACTTCATCTTGAGAAGTCATGTTGTTAACCACATAAAGTTCAAAAATTACTTTTTACTCTTGGTTGTGACAAACTCTTTTGCCTCTTGAGCATAATCAATCCATTTCTCATGGATTTCTAGGGGTATGATCACCCACTCTTTCATTTGTTTGCCTGTTCCTGGATCGTATGGAAGACCATCACCAGAATTTACTAAATCCTTCACCCTTTCTTCTGGTACTTTAAACACAAACTTTTCTTTGCTTAGCATGGTAAACATTTTCTTGTGAACTTTTAACGAATTTCCTTGCTTTTTGACATCTTTCATTTTTAGAAAATGTTCCATAAGTTTGGAGAATTCTTCTATCGCTGACAAAATCCTTCACTTATTTCACTCTATGATCTTGAATCTGTATCCCGAGCAATTTGAAAGTTATGTTTGAGATTTAGGCTTTTGAGTAAAAACTTAGCTCTTCAAAGATGTAGTAAGCTCCGAATTTCCATCAGAAAAACACCTTAAGGGCTGATTATTCATCTAATTTCAATACACAAGTTGAATTTGGCAATAATTTCATATACATCAATTAGATAAATATGGAGGAATATTTCAAAATCATAAAGTTTCGATTCCCTTCACATCTACATCGGTTGAAATTATTCCTCATAATTAATGGGGTTGTAAAGTTTGCTAGCTTATTACTAACTCTAAACCGAGTATCTCAACGACTTAGGAGAGGAGAAAACTAACGAGTTTATTAAAGGAAATTATAGATTAATTATGGTGAAAAGTATTTAGTGGAAGTTTAATAAAGTTTAACCAAAGTATCACTCTCAGTCTGTCTCAGAACACGATTAAAGAATGAGACTTTTGTCTGAATTGTATACGATCATATTTCACGTTTTTCTCAAATTAATCGGAGCTAACCGAAACTAATGGCAGAGTTTGATCTTCTTGGTTTTATTTTTATCTTATTATTAGCGCTATTCCTTGTGTTGATCAATGGTTTTTTCGTTGCCGCAGAATTTGCTCTTGTAAGTGTTCGACCTTCTAAGGTCGAAGAATTAATTCAAAAAACTGGGAGCCGTCGTGCTAAAGCTGTGCAAAAAGCCATTGAAAATCAAGATGAGGTAATTAGTGCGACTCAACTTGGAATTACCATGGCAAGCCTTGCTTTAGGATTCTTAGCAGGATCATATATTGATCCTGTGATCGAACTTTTTTTCCATGATCTCGATTTTCTTGCCGTTTTTAGCGGTCTTGCTCTGGGTGGTATTTTTGCTTACGCTATGACAACGTACATGCATGTAGTTATTGGTGAATTAGCGCCAAAAAGCATAGCTCTCCAGTATCCTGCGAAGACAAGTTTATGGATCGCGCAGCCCCTTCATTGGTTTACGTCGCTTTTCAGACCTATTATTTGGTTCTTTAATAAAACTGGTTGGTTAGTATTGGCCATATTTGGAATTAAACCGCTTGTAGGACATCGTAGCATCCATTCAGAAGACGAGCTAAAGCTTTTGATTTCACAGTCATCTACAGCGGGAATATTGGAGGAACAAGAGACAGCCATCTTACGAAGAACCTTTGATCTTCCTGATACACAAGTACGGATGATTATGGCACCTCGTCGCGATATGGTTACTATCTCAATGACTGATGATTTTGCTAACATTGTAAAAAAGGTTAACAAAAGCGGTCATTCTCGTTTTCCAGTCTTTGATTCGGCCCATGAAAGTGTTCTTGGGTTTCTTTATGCTAAAGATTTGTTAGAATACGTGGAACTTGCTTTTGAGAAGGACATAAAATTTGAGGATACTTTAGAAGACATTAACATTACAGAATTACTCAGAGAGGCGGACATTGTTCCTGAAACAATGCGTGCTGATCGTATGTTAACCACCTTCCAAGAAAGGAAACGCCATTGCTCTGTAGTTGTTGATGAATACGGAGGAGTTGTGGGATTGATTACGTTAGAAGATATTCTCGAACTTCTGGTTGGTGATATTCAAGATGAATATGATATCGAACCTAAGGAAATCATTCCTGTAGGAGGAGGATTAAATGGAGAATCCAATGTTAACGGTCAAACGTCAATTGATGATTTTAATGACTATTTTAAGACAAATTTGGACTCAGATATCTCTGTGACGATTGGTGGTTTGATTATTGAAAAAATGGGACGCATACCCATTGAAAACGAAAAAATTCGGGTAGAAAATCTGATTTTTAGCGTTGTTGAAGTCACAAAATTACGTATTGTGAGTTTATTAGTGTCTAAAGCCCCTGAGGAAACAGATACCCCTGAAAAATCCATTACTTAGAACAACTCATCTGACGAGTAATCGAAGAAATCTTGTGGGGAATTTTCTCCTAAAAAGCTACCAGAGAAAAATTAATATACCAGAGAAACGTCTAAAAATACGAGTGAGTGTATGACAACAGATGAAGGAAAAGTGGGGTCCAAAGGCGAATTATTCCCCTCTAAAAGGATACGAATCGCTATGGGACTCAAAAAAAACCAAATTATTAAGTATTCGGTCATACATGGTCGTTTAATTGTTGAAATAATTCCAGATCCTATTACATTATTGTCACAACCTCCTAAGGTCAATATTAGCTGGGATGAGTATAAAAAAGATCGTTTGACACTTGCGAAGGAGCTTGAGACGTGAAAGTTTTTTTTGACTCTTCGTATTTTTTTCCTTTAATCAAAGTTGAAGTAGAAAACTCTTCTCCAGACATTCTTTCACTCGCACATCAGGTTAAATCTTTAGAATTGCATTATTCTTCCATTACCCTGTTTGAACTTTCTGCAAAGGGTGCAAGAATGATAAAATCGGGCAAATTAACATCTAATGATGTAATTGAGGGAATAAATGCATTAATCAGGTGGAGAGATGTGATATCAATTGATCCTTGGAATGGAGAAGTCCAAAGATTAGCATTTTATTTTAGAAATGACCATTCAGACTATATTGATTGTTTAGTACTAGCGAGTTCGATAACCACTGCTAATATGTTCATAAGTGAGGATACAACTCTCAGGAACCTTTTAAAAACGAAGTGGGTGACTACAGTAGGGGAAATCAACCCTAGGTTTAAAATAGTTAACGCGGACCAATTAAAAGTTACTATAAATGAAATCGAAAAAAAGTCATAAATTCAGAATTACTGATTTCTTTTTAAAAAGCATCTTTTAAATCCGAGTTTTGACCAGGCGAGCTAGGAAGTCACTGAATATTCCACTAGATTGGTGAATTCTTCTATTGCTGATAAAATTCATCACTTTTTTTTGATTAATCCTATGACTGATTCAATTAAATCGGATCGAGGGAAATCATTGTCATTGGAAAAAATTCTTCTAGCAACTTATCCACACTCTCAATTGGTGGCTCTATGGTAAATCACTCTAAACCCTTTGATATAATCGTTGTAGGGGCGGGGCCAGGTGGAGCTAGCGCGGCAATTCATGCAGCAGAGAATGGATATTCAGTCTGTCTCCTTGAAAAGGAACCCTTGGGGATAACAGGCAGATACAAAGCCTGTGGTGGAGCTATAGATTGGAAAATGGTAGAAGCTCTTGCTTATCCCGAGGAAAAAATTGCTCGAGTAATCGATTCCTTAGAGCTTCATCATTTAGATGGAGAAAGCTATTCTAAAAAGGGAGAGGGGGCGGTGGTTTGGCGAAGTGTTTTTGACAAATATTTAGCTGATGTAGCTGTGGCCCATGGAGTTGTAATCAAAGACGATGAACCTTTGGTCGCAATAGAAAAACAAGGGCCGATGTACACTATTTCTACAACGAAAGAGAAATATCAGGCAACTTATGTCCTTGCTTCTGATGGTATTTCTTCTCCCACCTTAAGGAAGCTGGATTGGCCTCGCTTTCCGAGAGAAGATCTCATCTTAACGATCACTCAAGAAATGAAAATATCCAAACAAACCATTGCTAAGTTCCTAGGGCATAGTTCGTTACACTTGTTTTTCAGCATTAAAAGCCTCAGTCATCTGGGTTACGCCTGGTTATTTCCTAAAATCGATCGAATCACGGTTGGTTGGGGAAATCAATTAATTAGGATTAATAAGTCTAGGGAAGAATTCAATTTATTTCTTAATATGCCTTTTGTTAAGGATCTGTTGAAAAATTCAACTACTGAACGGTTTAAAGGTCATTTAATTCCAGTTAGTGTGAGACCTCAATTATTTAAGGAGAATGTTTATGCGGTTGGTGATGCAGGAGGCCTAGTTGATCCAATCAGTGGGAAGGGGATTCCTTACGCCATCGAATCTGGTCAAATTGCTATTAACACAATTAAATTATGTGAAAACAAGGGTGTCCAATATAAACAAGGGCATTATTATGAAGAAACACTCGGAAAAGACTTTCTTCAGCTCTTAAGGGAAAAAAGGGTGGCACGTGATAGAATCTATCAGAATGACCAAACTCTGAAGCAATTCTTAACACTCTGGGAAAAACATCGGAGCTCAGAAATTGTCAGAAGAGGTTTAATTTAATAAAGCCTCTGTACCAAGGGACCTTATGAAACAGGATGGGTGTATTGGCTCTTTTCCGTTCCCAGTTAAGTTTCTTCCATAGTGTCATTTTCTCTACTTGATTTCGGTACAATTATTTTTATAGTGCCCAACATTATGGTTGGCTGTGTAATTACTTCGTAAAGGGTAGTATCTATTGGAATATGATCTAGACGTGTCTGTCTCAGGAAATACTCAATTCCAGCTCCTATTAAGATGAATGGGCCGGCTATTATTAAATACCCCAAACCACTCATGGCTATGAATATTCCTGTGGCTTCTAACAAATTTGTAGGGTATTTCACAAGTGTATCCATAAATATTAGGAATTGTAATCCAAGATATGGCAGATAGGTCCATTTCACAATTTTAATGATTGGAATTAACTCGTAACTTGGGAGTGTTCTATAATTTTGATTTTGGGTCATCTCTTGTCCTCACCCGTTTTGAGGATTAATCCTTCTAATAAAACTTGTGACTTTTTTAGCGTGTGTGATTATTCTTAAACATTGGATTTGTCCATCTAAGAGGCTATGGGATTGTTTATGGATAAGAAAGTAAATTCCAATTACCGGTTGAAACTAGGTTATAATTCTTTAATATTAGGTTTAATGATATCAGATATCCCCAAACTTACAGGAGAAACAAAGCGTTTTGCTCCGAGAGGGAAAATTATTCTCGTCCTCATTCCCATTGATTTCAGTCTTTTTGTTTAGTTCGAATTTATGACTTAAATTAATTTGATTTTAGATCTAAATACGGATGATCGTCCTTAGTTTCAGCTTCGGATACAGTTATATTACCTGCAGTAAGGGTGAATAACAGAAAAAATTCTAGGAATACGCAAATAAATAAACTTTCCTTTCTTATTCGATTTTTTTGCACTTCTCTACCACCTCTTCTTCTAAATATGCATCGAGTTAAAAAAAAGCTTCGATTATCCTTCTTATTCCCCTCGAAATAATAAACATTCTGTCTCTTCGCTATGCTTCTATGAAAATTTTGACTATTCAGCAGCGCTTCAGGAGATGAACCAAGCACGTCTTATGTCCCTTACTGCCCTTCGCCAGGCGCGGAATATTATTACCGACGGAAGTAACACTGCCCTTCTGTTCGCTTTTTTCCTCATTCCTTTCTCACTCACCTTGTCAAACTTTCTCTTTGACTTAAATTCTGAGAAAAGATGGCTTATAGTATCCTGTATTATCTACTCCATAGCTTTTGGATTTTTCTATCTCATTCATCCAGGATTTAAGATCGCTCCTCCGCTTGGGTTGACTCTTATTGGACTTATAAACGTAATTTCGGTATTAATAATTTTTTATATGTTATTTCATGAATCCACCGGCTTTCTTGTACAAATACGCAAGAATGCGTTAGGAGCTCATTTTATTAAATCCAATCAGACATCAGTTGTGCTTATAGCAATTAAAACAGGGATTCAAAGGATGAAAAAGCAAAAACCACGTACATTGTTAAATTTATCAGCAGTTGCTCTTTTATCATTTTCATTAACTCTCCTTACCTCCACTAGTTCTCAGGCTGGGTTTAATTTCTTAGAATTGGCTCTTCCGGTAGCTATTGCAATTCTTCTGATGAATAACACCTCCATAAGTACTGTGTATGACTCCAAGAAAGAAATTTCAATATTTACATCCTTAGGAGTGTCTCCTTCTGGCATTCTTGGACTCTTCATTGCTGAATTTCTTCTACATGCCATAATCGGATCTATGGTAGGTTATTCAGGTGGGATAATAGTTATTAGATTTCTTTCATCTATCGACTTAATTTTTGAATCTTTTTCTGTAAATTATTCTTCTCGAGCTGTTATTATTACATTAATCTTTAGTGGACTAGGGATGTTTGTGGGACTTGTTCTTCCCCTTCGAGAATCAAGTTTGAATTCATTACCTTCCCAGAAGCGATCATGGGAGATCTCTACCTTACCTGAAGGTGATGGATCCCAGTGGAACATCTCTTTACCATTTGTAGCCTCGAGTGAGGATGAAGTGGAAGGAATTCTCGCGTTTTTAAACGAATTTCTCTTGATTCTTAAATCAGAAAATGTTGGAGGCCCTTTTTTCGTGAGTAGTCCTATAATCTTCAAGAATCAGCCTGGAATAGAAAAACATCTCACTACAACAGTTTATCTAGCCCCCTTTGATATGGGGATAATTCAAACCGTAGATGTATACTCCTATTTAGACACGGTAAAGAATCATTGGAAGTTCGTTATTAAATTAAATCGAGTAGAGGGTGTACTGCAGGCTTGGCAGGCCCTAGTCAAGCGATATATCGGGATTATGAGGCAACAATTTCTTCTCTGGAAGGGATTATCCAGAGAGGATAAAATGGCTAGTACAGAACAGTTTAAGGATCTTATTTTTTCACTATCGCCTGATACTTAGTTCTTATGTTTAAACAGGAACAGAAATTATAGATTTTGTTCCCTATTCCCCTTAAATATTACTGATATTTGTGTTCATAATTCAAAGGATCAATTCTAGCAATTTGTAGATAAGTTAGGAAATATTTAATTATGATGCAGTGGTAGCTTTAGCTACTCCCATTAGAAAATCTAGATTCTTATGTGATGGTTTTATGATAGGCATTGAAATTACAAGTAAAGACAGTGGAATTCCCCTTTTTACACTTGAATTTCGGCCTGATACTCTTTTCAACAGTGAAATCAGAGGAGGGTTAATTACTGCGATCATGCAAATTATGGGGGAAACATTTGGTCCCCAAGAGACTAAAATTGTCAATTACGGTCATTATAACGCCATCTTAGTTGAGGGGAAATATGTCTTCGGGATACTCTTCACTTTTCAATCGGGTCCTATCTTTGAGCGCTTTATTTCTGATATAATTGACGATTTTGAAGATAAGTTTCATACAGAATTAGAAGCTACGATATCTGGTAATTCTATAATCCATCAAGATCACTATGATTTCGCAGTGGAATGTGCTCAAGCCTATAAATCCTTTTCACATATCGATGTCACAAACTTAAGTAAATTGTTGGATTCTATCCATAGCTATGGTGATCAAATATTTGAGAATGTGCTCATTTACACACGTCCAGAAATGAGTCAAATTTACACTCATTTAATTGATGATAAATTTAGTGTGTTCAGTGATGAGGTTTCTAAAGCACTTAAAACCGTCCTGGATTTATCTATTCGTACTTCTTTCCCCGTTGAGAATTTTCAAATAGCTTTATCCCGAGATTTTCATTGCCTTATGTTCAATGCCTTTCCTTATTCCGTTATTGTTTTTGTGGGTGAAAAGGATTTAGAGCTGACTCACTGGAGAATTCATGAGATTAAAAATGATTTTGCTGAAGGGTAGAGTCAATCTTTAGCGTTTTATAAAAGATTATAATCTTTTTCTTCTAGCCTTTTGGTGCTTAAAGCTCTAGATCGTAACGAATGGCATCATGTGGGCATACTTCTATACAGCGATTGCAGAAATAGCATTCTCCTTTCTTACTATCTGCTGCTGCCTCCTGTGTCGGACAGACGATTTCACACTTCCCACAATCTGTGCAATCACTGGTTCGTCGATATTTTATCGTGGCAAATTGACCGCAGAAGGCTGAACCTGCACCAAATGGGCATAAAAATCGACACCATGGCCGATACAGAAAAAAACTTAGGAAACTTACTACGAGCATAATAAATAACGGGAAGCTTATTATAAGCACGAATCCTGATAGAGGATTAATCTCTGAGAAAGCAGAAATCCCTAGAAAACTAGTAATGACCAAAATACCAAGGAAAACCCATCGAATCTTAGTAGATAACCGTAAATCTACGTTTATATGAAATGTATTTTTTTGGTAACTCGTGACATCTGATGGAAAATTCTTCTGTGATATTACTTCTTGTAATGCTCCTAAGGGGCACACAAAACCGCAAAAAATTCTTCCTACAACTAGTGAGGAGCCCATTATTACACCACATATTGCAAGGGGATGAAGAACTCCAATCAGATCTCCTTTACTTGCGATTACGTTCAATGTATATTCTATTGGTAAAACAACATTGGGAATACCCCCTAAAAACACCCCCGCAAAGAATATGGCTATTAGATAAAGAAAAATGCCTCGTCGTTTGCTCATCGAGTGTGAATTGATTAAAACGAGACTAAGTATGAAGAATATTATCCAAAAGAGGACCATTGGTACTGCAGAGTCGGTAGTGAGGTATTCAAATTGCATTAGCATAATATTGTCAGATCCTCTCGGTTCTCAATATAGGGGGAATTAGCTTCGATGTGAGTTCTTAATCATTTTTTGGGCTTTTTAAACCAAATTGCGATGGGACTTTAGCAGTGCTCACAAATGGTTGCCATTCGTGTGCCATAGGAATTGCTCACTAAAGTATTCCAGAAAGATTTTTTCTTTATCTGTGTTATTTCTGTACCTGTAGGTGTGGCTATTTCTGTCATTTTTCCACAAATTGGACAGCTTAATTTTTCGACAACCATTTTTCTTACCATAGAGGGAGGAAGGGATGAAATGCATAAGTGTTTTGGATAAAGTAGTCTGTTGATGTAATTTGTCTTGCTAAAAAAGTGGATGATACTTAAGTAAATTCAAAAGAATTCAAATACTTCTATGCCTAGTTTGTCTGGTGGACATTTTCAATGAAGATTCTTCTCTGCGCTGATCTTGAGGGGAATTTTTCCCGATTATTCCAGCTAGCTGAAAATATGGATTCCAAAACGATCTGTATTTGTTGTGGAGACATTTTTGATTATCATCATCCTCCTGAAAAAAATTTCAAGTTTCCATTACGTTTTTTCAGTGTGATGGGGAATAAAGAACTGTGGGGAGGAGAAAAACTCCAGCAAACACTAAAAAGAGTACCAAACTTTTTTTGGCTTAATGAACATCTTGACTTAATTTTTGGATTAACAGGTCTTCGTTTCTATGGTATCGATCATATGCATGAACCCACAAGTATTCCAGAAACGACTGATGTTCTTATTTCCCATCGGCCTGCTCTCGGGTTAGCTGATAGGTGTAAAAACCCACGAAGTACTGAAATGTTTAACCATTGTGGAAGTAAAGCGATAAGATCCATAGTTGATACCTTTAACCCTCGACTCTTTGTTGCGGGCCATATTCATTACTTCCAAACTCAAGAAACCCATAAGACTCTTGCTATCACCTTACCCCCAAGTCTTAGCACCCCTATCGTAATGATAAATGAGAGAACAATTACAATTGATGACCAGAAACATTTTTCACTTTAAGCCCCTTGAATGATCCCTAACCATCTTTTGATTCTATCATCGAATTCCTGTACAAATTACCTATACGATATAGGAAATAAGCCGACATTATTAACACTGCTCGCAGGGATGGACATAAACTCCTATTTTTCGATAGAATTGTGATTGATATTTTCTGAGTGTTACCTGATTTTAAAACTATAATCCTTCCTTTTTGCCTTGGATTGTCACCAGATTAAATCCGAGGACTTTCTTTAGTTCGATTTATTAACTTTCAACCCTTAATTTTCGAGTAGTCGCGGAGATCTTGAGGAACTATCATGTTAGTAATAAATGAAGATGAAAAATCGCTTTACCAGATATCTACTGATGTATCTGGAGAGCTCGAACCGTATAAGGATCCTTCTCAGCAGTTAAAGAAGGAATCTGTCTATGTATTACTTGATAATGCATTGAAAAAAATATTCTTATGGATTGGTCAATCAGCAGGCGTTCGTTCACGATTTATTGCCAGTAATGCCGCTCAAAATTTGCAAAGAGTTAAAGGTTTAACTCATCGGGTTATTACTATTGATCAAGGTGATGAAACCTCAGAATTCATTACTTCTATTTCTTCAATGGTTATTCCTGAGCAATTTTCAAAGTAATAGCGAATTACTGCCCTGAGTACTAAAATTTTTGATCTTTCTACCGAGTTAGGATATTTCAAAAGCAATTAATCTTCACATTTTCAATTAAAAAATAAAATCTAGGCCCAATAATACTCATTCTTCATCATTTGGACCTAAGATTCGTTCTTTCTCTCTTTCAAATTCTGTTTCAGTGATAATTCCTCTTTCTCGAAGTGCTGCTAATCTCTCTAATTTCGATATGCGATCAGTTCCTGAGAATGTGCGATCAACTGTGGAGGAAAGTTGTTTATCAATCTGTATCGCTCCTTTGCCAATGAAATATGTGAACACGAGAAAAAGAAAACCTATCGCCATAAATAAAATACCTGCAATAAGTAAAAAAGCTGTTACAATTAAAGGACTTGTAGTACCTTGGCCAAAAATGCCCAGGATATGAACTTCTGAAAGTATTTCTGGATATGCTAATGGAATCCAGCTGGTGGCTATAATTATTCCACCAGCAAAAGATAGCGCAGTCCCTGTTACTCCTACTACGAACATTAGGAGGAGAACCACGAATCCTGCTACCCCTCGATATGCTAATTTTATTAATCCGCTACCTACGTCACTCATGTTTAGTTCCTTCTATGAAAGCTCTACAATTGTATGGAAATTCTTCTTATAATAAGAGTACTCCTTACGGCAGTTTGTAATCAAAAATTCTCTTCCGACTAATCACAACATTCAAATCTCGATGCACAGAAGGATAAGGAAGTAGAAAATAACTCTACACCCTAGAGTAGCTTGAAAAAAAGAGATATTAGCTTCAAGTGAGAAATAAGATTTCCCCTTTTCCACTCAACTCTAAAAATTTGCTTTTACCAGTTTGGTGTTCAACGAGATACCCTCTAGATACAAGATGGTTTATCCTTTTTCTAGCTGTTGGCCTACTTATTTTTAATTCCTCTCCAATATCCGAATATGAAGGTTTAACACCAACACCATTCTGTTGAAATACATACTTTAAGATTTGAAGAAATTCTTCTGAAAAAGTGGCTATAAAACGAGGTTCTAGAGCGTGAGTTTCTTTTTCTATAACTGCTATCTCTCGCTCTGTCAAAGTAGAAGTATCTACAGACAACAGTACGACTAGATTATTGAAGTAAACCATTTCATTTATTTTAAAAATAAACTTAGTGACAATTTCAAAACCCTCTTTCAAAAATAAATATTCCAAACGATCAAATAGGAATACTGACTTTCGTGGGGTTTCTATCATTACATTCAAAGGAGTTTCAAAGTTATTTTTCTCAGTTAGTTGGAAGAATGCGATTTTTTCCTTAATATGATTATTAAAATTCTTTTTTGGAGTACGAGAAACAATAAATCCATTATATCCGACTTTGGTGAGATCCTCGAAGACAGTTTGCGACAACCTGGGCACCTTTTCTTTTATGAGATACATTTTACCATCTTCAACTTTAAATTTAAGTAATTGAGATTTAAGTTCTTCTTCTTTTTCTTTTAGAACCGAGATATCTTCGATCATCGCAAGAAAGAAGCTTGGTTCGTCTTTCTCGTTTTTTAGTAACGTTACTGTAGTTTGAGCCAAAAAAAAAATCTGAATTTTTCTTAAGATATCGTTTTTCTGTCTGATAGATTGAATTTTTTCCTTTGATTAATTGCTCGGTAAATTTTACATCCCTTTTCGCATGTTCAGGGTGAGTGATTTCCGGAAAAGTTAATTGAGTTAATTCTTGTTCAGAATATCCAAGCATATTACAAAATACTGCATTTACCTTACTAAATTGATAGTTTAAATTAGTTAATAACATTCCTATAGGCGCGTTTTCAAAAATGGATCTGAATTTTTCCTCACTTTCCTGTAGCTCTTCCTCCATTATTTTACGTTCTGTAATATCACAAAAAATTGTAAGGACTTGAATAACCTCTTTCTGATCCTTATCGAATATTGGAATTTTTTTCGTCTCGGTATAATATATTAAACCTTTAATTTCTGTTTGTTCTTCGGTGACAAGAAGATCACCTCTTTTAAAGACAGATTGATACTCAATTTCAACTTGTTTCGGTAGAAAAGGAAAGGCTTCTGTTACTTTCTTTCCAATAATAACTGGATTCAGTTTTAATCTTCTTAACCAGGGATAAAAAGCGTGATTAGTAAGAATAATTTCATGTTCCTGATTTATGACGTGAATTGGATCTCCGATAGAATTGATAGCTGTTCGATATTGTTCTTCTGATGCCTTCAGTTTCTTCTCCATCTCAATTCGCTCTGTAACATCCCGAGCGATTCCTAAATATCCAATGATTTTTCCTTGTGAGATTTGTGGAGTTGCTTTTGATTCAAGAATTACTAGAGACCCATTCTTTGTTGGAACACGCGCAGAATATGGAGGAGGAATTTCTCCACGAATTGTTGCGCTAAATCCTTCTTTCACTATCTCGGAATCCTCTGGATGTACTAGATCTAAGAAATGCTTACCGATCCATTTTTCTCTGGACCATCCAGTTATTGTTTCAAATTCACGTGATATAGAGGTTATGAAACCTTCACCATCAAGAGTGAAAATGATGTCACGGATATTATCCCAAATATATTGGAATAATTCTTCAGAAAGTGGTTTATTTGTCAAATAGAACAATCTCTCCGATATTTTTATGAAACTTATTCACTCGAGTGAGCGTTATAAAATGATCGGTCTTCATTTTACAATAAATAGGGATCGAAGAGGAAAATGATAAGAGGGGGGAGGGAGGGAAAGTCAGCAATTTAAAAAAACAAAGTTTTTTGGTTCGCCGACTCTCCATCGTATACAGATTTTTCTTTCAATCAGCCTTCGGAAGAAATCCGAAAAACTGAATCGAATTTATGGGTTTATCAGCGCTTCTAAAAATAAAAATTTTCGATCCGCTCTAACCCTATTTATGATAGGACTTTCCATTTATATAAATATATAGCAACAGATGTAACAAAACAGTGAAAACAAAATCACCTCTATGACGTTATTTCCCCTTTTGTTTAATTTCCCATTTGAATAATACTAATACTAAAAGATAAATCGGAATTAGAAAGTCATTCATTGTTTCTCTTGGAATCATGATTTTGAGCTTACATTACTGATTTGTATTTACCTAGATTGTATTTAGGTTACTGCATTATCGTTTCCTACGCTTTTACATTTCAGTAATTCTATTTGTTCTAAAAATCCCTATTATCGGAATGTTAATGATTCCTAAAACCGTTGCTTATATGGTATGGCGTGGTTGGCGTATAAATATTATTTTACCAAGTATTCTTGGCCAAAAATTACATAAATGCATGAAAATCACTCTAGCTTATGTCATTTTTTACTTCATCTTCACCAGAGGAAGCAATGGGAACACCAGAGCAGCGTGAGTCTCATATAAGCAATATTATATCTTATCTTGGCGTATCAACCATTGGTGAACTCATCTGGGTTCAACGTACTTTGGAACAGAATTTTCAAGACAAGCAACTTGAATCCGATAGGAAAGATGCTAATATTTATGAGCAGAAGAAGCAGGAAGTTGAACAATTATTAACTGATTATCAATCGATGATTTCGAAGATAGCCAATTTGCAGGATGAAAAATCATCTGTTCAAACCCAAGTGGAGGGACTCAGAACAAATCTTTCTATGCTCTCATCTGAAAAAGAAGCAGTTGAAACAGAACGTGATTTCCTTGCCCAGGAATTGCAGAGAATTGGTACTCTTTATGAGGAATTAACAGGAAAGAAGGCAAATCAAGAAGAATTGAGAGGAATTTTAAGCATTTATATCACTCTCATGGAGGAAGTTTTTTCGGGGAGAGCTCATTTCAAAGTGTTATCTATTGTACACGGCGAAAAAGAAGTTTGGAAACGTAAAGAACTTGTTAAAAGCACTGTAATTTCAGAGATCAAACTCAGATCGGTCCTTGGTGATTTAGTTAGAGCGAACATGATTTTGTATAATGAGGAAGATGCTACTATAAAACTTATCAAACGCCTTTCTACTCTGGATTAATGGATGCTCGGTTCACGTTATAATTGGAAGTAGAATTTTCTTATAATGGACTAATGACTCTTTAGAAATCGTTAGTGTTAACCCGCACTGTTGACAGCTGATATGTATTGCCTGTGGGGGAGTTTTAAACCATAAATTCCAGGATCGACAACGTGGACATTCAAGCGAGAATCCTAGTATCTTTTCTAATTCACCTGAACTACGCTTCCAGTCAATGTCTCCCATTATGCTAGATTGTTTGTGATTCTACTATTTTATCACCTAAGAATTATATTATTCCTAACTGTGTCCGATGATGGAGTGAGGCGTATAAAATTCCTCAAGCCTTTTTATTTCATCAGTGGTCAATTTGACATCTAATGCTCCTATAATTTCTTCAACATAGGAAAGCTTTGTTATCCCCACGATTGGAGCTGTAATCACTTCTTTTGATAATAACCATGCTAAAGCAACTTGTGCTGGTGTAATATCTTTCTCTTGTGCTATTGTGACTACTCGTTCAACAATTTTGAAATCTTCAGTTTTGAAATAACGCGTTTTTAGATATTTATCATGTTGAAAACGGGCTGAATCTGTAGGTTTTTTCGAAGAATATTTTCCTGTGAGGAAGCCTCGAGCGAGGGGAGACCATGGGATTACTCCTATTCCCTGATTTTTGCATAGTGGTAACATTTCCCTTTCTTCTTCTCGATAAAGTAAATTATAATGATTTTGCATTGTTTTAAAGGGTTCAAATCCATATTTGTCTGCAATCCACAAGCTTTTAGCGAATTGCCACGCAAACATCGAGCTTGCTCCAATATGCAATACTTTTCCTCGATCTATCAAGTGGTTCAATGTACGAAGGATATTTTCAAGAGGAACATTTGGATCTAAACGATGAATTTGATATAAATCCACATATTTCAGATTTAATCGTCGCAAAGAATCATCTATTGCACGATAGATATGGTACCGTGATAGTCCACTCTGATTGGGAAGAGGGGCTTCAGTAAATCCTCTCATTGGAAAGAAGACTTTTGTTGCTATAACTACTTCATCTCGATAGTCCCCTAACAGTTGACCAGTGATTTCTTCTGATTTACCTTTTGAATACACGTTCGCAGTATCAAAGAAATTAATCCCTAGGTCAAGTGCTTTTTTAATTATAGGTCGTGCTTCATCTAAAGGTAAGGTCCACTTAGAAACTGTTGGATCACCATAGGACATCATTCCCAGACATATCCGTGAGACTTCTAACCCCGTTTGTCCCAATCTAACATATTTCATGATAATTGTCCAGTTGTTCTCTATGAATTTATCAAGGTTCGCGTTTTATGACTAAATTTGTCAGACAACTCTTCAAGAAGAATTCTGGACAGGATGAGTCACACATCCACTATCCGACAGGTTAGCAACAAGAGAATGTATGCTTTCCGTTGGGACTACTTGAGTATCAGGATAAAAACGCTGAAGAATATTGCAAGCGGCATCATAATCAGTATTCAATTGAACTCGGCATACTTGACAGCAAAAGGAACCACGAGATTTACGATTTTTTTTATCCGTATGGCCACAGTTACTACACTGTTGGGAGGTATATGCCTCGTTCACGCAAACTACTGTCATACCAACAAGTTTAGCTTTATATTCAAACATCTGAACGAATAATAAGAAGGGAAGTTGGACAAATGATTGATTGGCACGCTTTCCCAGGTTGCAATGTTGTTTCCACCCGACATTATACCCAATGACTATGGTCTCAATATTGTGTGTTAAACAATAATTAATGAGTCGTCGCGAGGTTTGATGGAAGAAATCTCGGACAGAGAGCACATCATCCGAATCGATGAACAAGTTTCATCACTTTCTGGTAGACAACCGTTCTGAAAGACTTACCCAAATAGGACAGCTAGGAATAATTGGGAAAAATTATTCGTAACAATCTTTGGAGCTGTTCTTCCTGATTCAGCAACGCGAGCCAGCATTAATGCAGGTCTTACCGCCTCTCCACAGGCGTTTAACGTCTCCGCAGAACTCTCGGCGCCAGGAAATACACATGACTTTCCTGATTGATTAGCAGCTTTTCTTCTTATAAACCTACTAAGCCCTGGAATCTAAAACAAATTTACGTGTTTCCCGTTATTCTAATATCAAGACGTTATCTAGCGCGTCATTTTAGGTATAATCCCATGAGATCGGTTGAACACTCTGTTAATCATGAA
>DXJL01000096.1 GCA_019057635.1 Candidatus Heimdallarchaeota archaeon | reverse complement strand
TTTTATTGGGACGTTCCAACTTGGAAAACTTCAGCTTGGGGCATGACACAAACCGAGTCTGGATCCTATGCTGATTTTCTGACAGATATTGAGATTATTTGGAGATTAATTCCACATTGGGGAATAAAATGGTTAGAACATGGAATACTTGGAGCAGTTTTTATATTAGTTCATCCACTGAAGAAATTAAGAAATATAGAGTCTACTAATACCTCATTAAGTTTGATTGGACTTATAGCAGGATTGATCGCCACAGTAGTAGAATATGGACTGTTTTTACTGGCATTCCTCCTTGAAGATTGGGAAACAATCTGGTCTGGTCTACCACTTCCAGAACTCAATATCATTCTGCTTGGTTGTTTTGTCATAGGTTGGATTGCCTTAATTGTAGGATACTACTACACAACAAAAGAGTGAAATAACCATTCTTTTTTTTTCCTATAGAATTAGGATATTCCCAGTGTAAATTAGCTTTCCAGTCAAGGGAAGAAAAAAGAAAATAGCTGGAATTTCCTTTAGAGAAATTCTTTGACCATACCAGGAATATCCCAAGGAGTCTCTGCAATATTTGCCCCAACTGCAGCTAATGCATCAATTTTACCTTGGGCTGTTCCAACATTTCCAGAAATTATCGCACCAGCATGACCCATTCGTTTTCCTTCAGGAGCACTTTTTCCTGCAATATAGGCAACAATTGGTTTGTTAATGTTTTGTTCCTCAATATATGCTGCGACTTTTTCTTCTTCATCTCCACCTATTTCTCCAATCAAGACAATAATATCAGTATTATCATCTTTAGCTGCATAATAATCAAACGCCTCTACTAAAGTGGTTCCGCGAATAGGATCTCCACCAATTCCAATATAAGCAGAAACACCCACGTCTGCATTTCCCAACGCTTTGGCGATTTCATACGATAACGTTCCGCTCTTTGCGATAGTAGCCACATTACCAAAATGGCACATATCCGAGGGCATAATACCCAATTTGATTTTATCAGGTATAAGCATACCAGGGGAATTTGGACCAATCAGATGCAATTCTTTTGAATGGGCAAGTTCAACAAGGCGTAACATATCAAGAACCGGTACTCCTTCAGTTATACAACAGGTCATGTTAATTCCTGCATTTAAACTTTCCAAGACAGCATTATATGAAAATCTCGCAGGCACAAAGATAATACTGGTATCGGCACCTCGTTCTTGCACAGCTTCCTGAACAGTATTAAAAACAGGAACACCAAGTACTTCCTGTCCGCCTTTCTTGGGAGTTACTCCAGCAACAATATTCGTTCCGTATTCTTTCATCAATTGGGTATGAAATTTACCCTGATTGCCTGTAATCCCCTGTACGACAACTCGACTATTTTCACTTATGTACATGATATTATCACCCTATAACTCCTTTTAACTTCTCTACTGCAGCCATCATATCTTTGTAGGCGTCAATACCAGCATCATTCAATATTTTAACCCCTTCGGTCTCTTTTGTTCCTGTAAGTCGTATAACCATGGGAGGAGCCTCTGGAAATTCTTTTAATGTATGTAAAATAGCATCGGCTACGACATCACATCGGGTGATTCCACCATAGATGTTGATTAGCACCGCTTTAGGTTTCATGGTGAAGATCAATTTTAATGCTTCATAAACTCGATCTTTATCAGCCCCACCACCTACATCTAGGAAGTTCATTCCAGCTAAGCCATGTTGAGCTAGTACATCAAGTAAAGCCATAGTTAATCCTGCACCATTGGCAAGAATTCCGATTTGACCTTCTAATTCGACAAAAGAGAAACCAAATTGCTTTGCTGTTTTCTCCAGATCTGACAATTTCCGTTTTTGTAATTCTTGAATTGTTTCTTGACGAAAAACGGCATTATCATCCAGAATCATTTTTCCATCTACAGCAAATAATCCGTTTGGAGTCAGTACAAGGGGATTTATTTCGACAAGTTGGGCTTCTTTCTCAGTTGTAATCTTCCAAAGTTTGAGAAAAAGATCTTTAGCCGAATCCACGAGATCACCTGAGAACCCAAGTCGTTCAGCCACTTTTTTTGCTGATTCTTCACGCAAACCATCTATAAGAGAAATAGTTTCTTTAATGATCGCCTCAGGACGTGTTGCAGCCACTTCTTCTATGTCAATACCGCCTTCTGCACTTGCAATTAGAACAAACTGCCTTCCGGAAGTATCCAGCGCAATAGAACAATAATATTCGTGTTTTATATCCGCAAGACTTTCAATGAGAATTGCTTCAACTTCATAATTACCTACTTTTCGAGTAAAGTAATCCTTGCACAAAGAAACAGCTTCTTCACGAGTTTGAATAATTTTAATTAGCCCTGCTTTTTTTCTACTACCTATGGCAATTTGCGACTTAACTATGGCAGGAAAATTAAACTGGTTCAACTTTTCTTGGACGTCTTCTCCCTTCATAATGACCAAACGATGAACAAGTGGGAGATCAAATTCTGCAAATACGTCTTTTGCTTCGTATTCTAATAAGCGTATTTTTACCACCTTCAATTAAGATTTAAAGATATAAATGAAAATAAAAAAAGAGAAAGGGACTATTGTCAAAAAGTAATCCCTAAAAACTCACCTATTTGAGGTAATTTCTTCTGAGCTTGGTCCGCAACATTTTGGAATAAGCTGTCACCATAAGTATCAATACCAACGATCAGTGGTCCGAATTTTTCTACTTCTAAAACCCAGAGACATTCGGGTGTTCCCAAATCTAACCAATGAACTTCCTTTACACGCTTGATGCCCTTAGCTGCGACCACTGCTGCGCCGCCTACGAAGGCAGTATATACAGCTTTGTATTCCTGCATGGCTTTCACTGTTCTAGCACCCATTCCTCCTTTCCCGATAATAACATTCACACCAAATGTTTTAATGAATTCCTCCTCAAAAATATCCATCCGTGTGGATGTTGTGGGGCCAGCTGCTACAATTTCCCATTGATCACCAACTTTCCTTACAACAGGACCACAATGATAAACAGCTAAGCCTTCAAAATTAATGGGCATTGATTCTCCCTTTTCAGCCATTTCTAAAGCACGTTCGTGAGCTTCATCTCGGGCTGTAAAGACAGTACCTGTAACGTAGATAACGTCACCAATTCTAAGTTTTTGTACATCTTCTTTAGTAATAGGGGTTGTAAAATGATATTCTACCATGATCAATCCTCCTTATGTGTTAAGAATTCTACTCGACCGTCTTGATAAATCCGAGCAGTGGATTTTCTCGCGGCCCAACATTGAATTGCTACACCTACTGGTAGTGATGCAGGATGTCGATGTGCATAATCAATTTTGACATCCAAAGCAGTTGAAACTTCTCCTCCTAGACCCATTGAACCGAAACCTGTCATATTGATAGCTTCTAAGAGTTCTTCTTCAAGTTTAGCTATTTCAGGTTCAGGGTGTCTTTGTCCAAGAGGACGCATTAATTGCTTCTTTCCTAGCTTCAACGCGATATCAGCGCCTCCACCGATACCAATGCCTACAACAACGGGTGGACAGGGTTGACCACCTGCATTGAAAATTGTTTCAATCACAAATTTCTTAATACCTTTAATTCCTTGTCCAGGTTTTAACATTCCCAAAGCGCACATGTTTTCCGATCCACCACCTTTCGGAAAGACGGTTATTTCCAAAAAATCTGCTCCAGGAATGAAATCATAATTGATAAATGGAATATGTCGTCCAGTATTATCCCCACTATTTCCTCCAACAATTGGATTTACTGCATTCGGTCGTAGAGGGACTTCCTTTGTAGCACGAGCTGAAGCTCTCCTCAGGATTTCTTCAATTCCGATAACTTTGGGAAAGTTTTCACCAATGTTGACATAATAGATATGTATGCCCGTGTCTTGGCACATAGGTGTCGCCGTTTCTTCCGCAATACCAAAATTATCAACTATTGTTGATAATGCTGCTTTGCTCGGGGGAATTGTCTCCTCTTCTTGCATCTTCTTCAATGCTTCAGATACGTCGTTTGGCAATTGTGTTGCCGCAAATTTCAGTAGTTTTACTGTTGTATCCTCTATTAGTGTGTAAAAGGTCATATTAATCACTTAGGTAACGATTAAATAGATTAGATTTTATAAAATATGGACAAATGTCTTATAAAACAAGAAATATAAAGAAAGGATGCAAAATTTAAATATTATCAACTTAAATTATGAACACTTTGTGAATTTCCATTCAATCTCCTGATCTATTGGCTTAATATAGCTTTTAAATTTATTTTACTTTTTGAAAATACTTTATTTGTGATTAAATTATCTATTTTCTTTCTTACACAAGCAAAACGGTTTTTCGATTCATTAAAACACATCTTACATTGTTTGGCCCATTGAGTAAGTATTTATATGGGTCAATTGCATCATTTCCGCAAGTGATGAAAATATTGCATGTGAAATCAATTAGAAAGAAAAAATGAATGAGGTAAAGAAAATGACAGAATCTCGTACTATTGCAGTTGAGGTGTCCAATGTACACCGAGAATTTCATATTGGTGAAATAGCAATAAAAGCCCTTCGTGGAATTAATATGAAAGTCTATGAAGGTGAATTTGTGGTTGTTTTAGGTCCAAGTGGATCCGGAAAAACCACTTTACTCAATCAAATTGGTGGTATAGATTCCCCGACAGACGGTAAAGTAAGAATCAATAATGAAGAAATCACTGACTGGGGTAGCGGAAAATTATCAGAGTATCGGAGAAATGAAGTTGGTTGGATATTCCAATTTTTTAATTTAATTCCCTCCTTAAGAGCTTGGGAGAATGTAGCTCTCGCTCTGGAATTTAAAGGTGTACGGAAAGAATTAAAAAAGACCGCTTGCGAAACTCTTGAAGCTGTAGGACTTGGGGATAAAACTGATCGATTTCCAAGTCAACTTTCTGGAGGAGAACAGCAAAGAGTAGCTATTGCGCGAGCTTTAGTTAAGAATCCTAAAATTATTGTAGCTGATGAACCTACAGGGAATCTTGACTTTATTAATGGACAAAAGATTGCAGATCTAATGAAAGGACTAAACGAAAAATTCGGTGGAACCTTTATCGTCGTTTCACACGATCTCAGTATTACAGAGAAAGCTGATCGTGTCTTTCATCTCCGAGACGGTGAAATTGTATCAGTTGATGAAGACCCTTCGGTCCAAAATTTCAAGAAGGTGCAATATAATTGAAAATTCTCACCAGGAAAATCTTTCGAGAAATTCGGCTCAATAAATTTCGTTCGGTCGTTATTGTCCTCACTGTGACCATTACTATTGCTTTAGGTATTGGATTACTTAATATTAAGGAGTCATATGATGCTACAATTGCTGCCCACTACCAGAACTTAAATAACGCCGATCTTCGTGTTAGATTAAGTGAATTCATTCCTGAAGAGAATTTAACATTTATATTATCAAAAACTAATATTCAAGAAGCGGGTATTGAAGACCTTGAGGGAAGGATTTTTCAATTTGCCACTGTGACACATAATAGAAGTGATTACAACGCTTATGTAATTGGAGTTAACTTCTCAAAGAATACGATAAATCACTTAGAAGTCGAATTTGGAAATCATCCGACTGTTGAATCTGAAGTTGTTATCGAAAGACATTTTGCTTCTTCTTTTTTTCTTGGTGGAGCAAATTCTAATCTTCTTGGAGATACAATTACCCTCAATTCTGGTTTAATATCTGAGAATTTTACTATATCTGGACTTGTTATCGATTCTGACTACTTATACCCCGTAGATGAGCAAACTAATTATGCCACATTTAATGGTGAATTGTGTATCTTGTATGTGTCCTTAGAACGTCTCCAAACATTTTTGGCTGTAGATGGGATAAATGAGGTTCTTGTGAAGACGAATGATCGTTCTCATACTGCAAATCAGCTGGCAGATCAAGTTTTAACGGAGGTTATTGGTAGTGGGAAAATCCGAAAAGTTATTTACTGGGATGAGGCTCCTGACTATACTTTCTTTTATTTCGATAATCCGCATGATAAAATCGGATTAGTTTTTGGATTTTTTGGTCTTGTTGCAGGTTCCACAGCTATCTATAATTCGTTGAGTAAATTAGTAATTGCTCAACGATCTCACATTGGCTTATACGGTGCTTTAGGAGCGAAAAAAAGGGAAGTTTTCTTCCATTATTTAGGATTGGGGGTTATTCTCAGTCTAGCTGGTATAGCTATCGGTTGGATTGCGGCTGGATTACTCAGTATTTCCGCAGTTAATGTCAGAGCTGATATGCATGGATTTACTACTATTAAAATTGGATTTGATCCTGGAATATGGCTTGGTGGATCCCTATTAGCTATAGCTGTCACAGCTTTCTTTTCCTTTCTAGCAACATTGCCAGTACTTCGTTTGACTCCTCGTGAAGCAATGATCGCTCCCTATTCTAAAAGTCAATTGGGTAATGAACCTCTGTTGGAAAAATCTTTATATAAATCTGGACTGGTTAAACGATTAAACACTAAAATTCCAATAAGAACAGTTTTTATGAATAAAAAGAGGTCTATATCTACGATAATTGCGGTAGCTACATCGATGATTATCCTGATAGCTGCTGTTAGTTTGACATATGATCTCATTTATGGGATGAAGCAAAATTACACAGAATATGAAAAATACGATATGAATGTGATTCTTCAGGGGCCGACGAACGAGAAGTTAATTAAATCTGAACTCCAAAACATAGAGGGAATTAAATACGCAGAAGGCTACATTAATACTCAGGTGTTCATTTCAGACTTTAATGGGGAATCTATTCGTGTACCACTCCATGCTTTTCATGAGAACTCAACGTTACGGGAATATCATATCATATCTGGGAATAGAAAACTTAGTAAGGAAGATCTTGGAAAAAATTCCATCCTTGTTGGAAGTAATCTGGCTGAGGATCACAATATTCGAATTGGTGAAATAATTACGGTTACATTTGATCAGGCGAATATTTTCAGTTTAGAGGTTGTTGGAATTACTGGAGAATTAATCGATAATGCCTTACTTTGGACTATTGAAGGACTCCAGGCAAAAACTGGGGATATTCAACAAATTGGAATTGCTGAAAATGTCACAGGTTTCGTTTTTAGCTTTGACGAAGGAGTGACACAGACACAGAAAACAGAAGTAAAATCACAGATTACTATACTATACCAACCCTACCTCATTTCTGATACCAAAGAAACTCTAAGAACAATTGAAACAATGATGGAAATGATCATGGGACTTTTAATTTTCGTTGGCCTTCTGGGACTTGGAGCGCTAATACTATTCACATTTTCCAGTATATCACTGACAATGATGGATCGTGAAATGGAATTTCTGGCTCTCAGAGCCATGGGGGCAAAACGTCGAAGTATTCTGAAAGTTATATTTTTAGAAAACTTGCTTTATGGACTTTCAGGTCTATTTCTTGGTGGTATTCTGAGCATTGCTTTACTACGACCAAGTTATGATTTTTTAATTACAGATATGTATATTCCTGTTATAGTCCCTATCGAACTTTGGGTTATAGTGATTGGATGCATTATTTTTTGTGTGTTCCTTTCAACTAGTCTGTTAACTTGGAAAACATGGCGTACTTCCCTCCCTGATATGCTTCACCATCGGATGATCTCTTAAGAATTCCAATTTACCGATGGATTTTCTTCTTTTTTTTTATGATTTGAGCCAAATCTCGCTGCTTAGGCTTTTGATTTACAACGATAGGAGTTAATGTATCTCTTTTCAATATAATCTTTTATAATAAAACCCAACTTACCTAGGTGGGAATATTTTCCGAATATCACTAAACCCGCTTTACTTCCTAAATTTAGTGCTGTTAAAATTCTTTTTGATGGTTTGTACTCATATAATTGTGACCCCTCTGATTGTGCTACTATATTTTTCAACAAAACAGGGCCTTGATTTATTGCATGATAGCCTGATTTCCATAGAGGCTGTGCTTCAAAATGACTGCAATCACCTGTAGCAAAAACTTGAGGATTATCTGTACATTGTAAAAATGAATTAACAACTAGCTCACCATTTTCGGTCGTTTGAAGTAAGCCTTGTGAATCAATACTATTCGGGATAATTCCCGTTGCTAAGACACAGAATTCATATGGATGTTCTTTGTTACGTTTTAATACTATTTCCTCTTCTCTAATTTCGACTACTTTGGATTTTGTGATTATGTTGATTCCTCGCTGTCTAAATAATTTTGATACCTTATTAGAAACAGACGATGAAAATTGAGAAAGAATTAATTCTCCCTTTGTTATGATCGAAATAACAGGTATAATGCCAAAAGATTTAATCAGATGATGAACATTTCCAGCCACTTCTACACCAGCTGCACCTCCACCAATGATAGTAACGGAGATAGACTCAGGGGAATTATTCCTTAGCCGTTGAATTTCCTCACTGAGTTGCCAAAAACTTCCAATAGGTCTGATTGGAATAGAAAAGGTGGAACTTCCAGGGATTTGATTAGTTGGCACACTTCCCCCAGTATTTATACTCAGATAATCGAATCGGATGAATTTATGATCCTCAAGCTGGACTTGTTTATTCTTAAGATCAATTCTAGTTACCTTTTTCTGATAATTTTTCCCTTTAACCTTATCTAAATGGCATTTAGCAGTAATCCTTCCAAATCCTGTAGGATATTGATTACTCAAAACTCCTGGAGCTACTCCATTGTAATATAAATCAGTGGGAGAAATTAGAGTGATATCAAATCCGTGACTTTGTAACAACATTGCGTTTTTCACTAGATGGAGGTTACTGTGTCCTGCACCAACAAGGACAAGTTTATTCCTGTCTTTAACTGTTACATCTTTCATTTCTTTACCAAACTCAATTTTTCAATCATTAGAGTTCAAAGGAGAGACCAACCTATTATCATAGTGATTCATTATATATATGCCATTGCTAAGGGAAATTCTCAAGATGACGTACTAAGGATAGCACGTATTGCATTTATCATTAGAAACAAAACTGAAAATCAGAATATTAGTGATTTGGACACGATTCTTCTTAATAATAGAATAGCGATAGTACATTCTGACATAGAATCTACAGAGGCCTCATGCTGTGAAGAGTAATTCTATGAGGCACAGATTCAGTCATAAATCACCATTCAACCTTTATTTCAGTTTCCTAATAAGAAAACGGAACTCTTTTGGACCGAGCTCTTCCGCGGAAATGAGTTCCTGACCCGTGACTTGAGCCCAGGCTGGAATGTCAGTCTTACTCCCCGGATCAGTAGTTAGAATTTCTAGTACATGATTCTTTTTCAAGCCTTTCATTGCCTTTCTTGATTTCAAAATAGGCTGAGGACATAATAATCCACGTGCATCTATCGTTTTCTTTACTTTAGTCATATTTCTATTCTTCCTAGTTAAGTTGTAACGAGATTATACCATTTCGTATTCAATCGATGAAAGGACGTGAACGAATAGTTTAATCCCCTTAATTCTCAGAGTAAAAAATTGTCCGAGATGTGAAAGAATCAAGTTGAAAAAAGAAAGTAGTCTTGATAGATAAGAGCTCGTTTATATTAGCTCTGCCATTTAGAGTACTAGGTTTAATAAGTAGGTCTGTCTTTAATAGTAATAAGATCTAGGTTTACGATATTGGAAAATCTTCATTGTCTTCGGATTGATTGTAATAATGCTTTGCAAATACTAGAATGGATTCATAAAGAATACTTCTAGAGCATCATCTTCTCAAGTTCTTCTGTAGTAATGTCTGTGACTCGACCATCCTTCATTGAAATTATCCGTTCGGCATGTCCTGCAATCTTCAGGTCGTGAGTGACTAACACAATCGTAGAACCTTGTTTATGAAATTCTTTCAGGAGTGCAAGGACCGCTTCACCAGTAACTGAGTCTAAATCACCTGTAGGTTCATCTGCAAAAAGGACTACGGGATTATTCATAAGTGAGCGAGCCACAGTGACTCGTTGCATTTGACCACCAGAAAGTTTGTTAGGAAATTGACCATGGAATTTCCCTAGGCCTACATCTTGTAAAAGCTCCAAGGATCGACCTTTTTTATCACCTGTTTTACCTGCTAGATCTGCAGGAAAAGCTACATTCTCCTGGTTTGTCAAAACGGGCATCAGATTATAAAATTGAAAAATAAAGCCCATTTTATCGCGACGAAGCTCAGTTAATTGATTATCTGACAGTTTACGAAGATTGACTCCATCGACATAGACTTCACCTCGGTCTTGCGTATCCAGTCCTGAGATAATGTTCAGCAATGTCGTTTTACCTGATCCAGAAGGACCGATGAGAGATACAAATTCACCTCGTTTGATATCTATATCACAGCCTCGTAGCGCATAGACCGTTGATACAGGGAGCTTATATTGTTTGAAAATATCATTTGCATAAAGTGCTGAGTCCTCTGGGATTTTAATATCTACTACTTCACCATATTCGAATGCTACACCACCTTTGAGGACGGTAAATTGGACAATATCTGCATAAGTATCAGTCCAGAACCTTATACCCTCGAGGGCAATATAAAAATCAAGAATGTACTGTAGAAGTTTACCTTCGAGCGGATTATGCCTAGCACTACTCTTAACAGGTCTGAGATCACTGTCATGAACCAAATCCCGTAGAAGAGAAGTTAAATCCCCGAGACTTAGTTCTATCTTTTCTACATCTGATAAACGAGCTTTTACTTCCTTAAGATCAATAAATTTACGTGCTACTTCCTTAATACCTTCTGAATGGAGATAATCTGCTTCTACGTCTATTTCACCGAGAATTCTCTTGAAACGAGCAACTTCTCTTTTGCAGACTTTGATAATATCTCTAACCCCTAATATCTTACCTAGCAGTACCCGAAGAGCATAGGTGAAATCATCTTTGTGTTGATCGTTAGAAGCAGATTCAGAAAGGAAGGACCGATGAGAGTTCAAGATTTGTACACCGCTCTCAGCTAATGAGAGGGGCCCTTCGAGGAGTGTTTTCAGATTTGGTAAAAACTGGTTACTAAAAATAACAAGCGCCATTTCATCTACTAGTTCGCCAATAGCCTCATGTTCTCCTTCCATTGAAGAAGGGCGATTAATAATTTGATTGTACAATATGAGTCGGTCTTCTTCTACACCAGGTAAATCCCAGAGAGAAAACACCGTTTTGTCATTCATTTCATCAAATCGTCGATTTAGATCATTGAGTAGTTCGTTAAACCGTGTGTTTATCTGCTCTTTTATTTCGGTTGCTTGCGCTTGAGGTAAATGACGAGTAGCTCTTAAAAGGGTCTTTTTTGACTCGTTTAGTTCAATATCTTTCTCAAGGGCCCTTTTTCTGTTGTTTTTGATTTTAGGGAGATATTTCTTATTATATACATCCATTAACTTCGCTTCAAGAAGTTTTCTATTCTCTGAATCCTCAAAATGAGCAGCATTGAGATGTGAATGAGCCACAATGAATGTATTGAGCTCCTTTGAGTGAGAGTGCTTAGTCTTGCCTTGTTTCCGAAGAGTTTTGTCCAAGTCCTTAATTAACTGCTTGTTCCTTAGTCTCTCAAGTTTATTAATCAGAAAGCCACAATAATATTCAACATGATCCGGTTTTGTCATCACCATTCAACTCCTAAAGGTCATCATCTACCACTATTCCATCATTCATTCGAATGATTCTATCACATTCATTACCCACAAACTTATTGTGAGTTACCAAGAGCATTGTCTGTTTATTTTCCTGGTTAAGACGACGAAAGAGATCCATTATATCACTGGACGTAAGAGTATCTAGATCCCCTGTAGGTTCATCGCCAAGTAATATTGAGGGTTGAGTAACCAGAGCTCGTGCAATCGCTACCCGCTGTTCTTGACCACCTGATAGCTCTCCAGGGCGATGATCCATCCGTCCTCCTAAACCCAGCTCACGTAAGATAATATTAGCTCTTGTACGAGCTTCACCTTCATCTAATTGTTGAATGAGAAGTGGGACTAATACGTTTTGGAGAGCTGTCAGAAATGGAAAAAGATTGAACAGTTGAAAGATAAATCCGAGCTCTCTGTTCCTGAAATCTGCTAATTTTGTCCCTGAAAAATCGTCAAGGTTTATTCCATTAACAAGAATTGTACCTGATGTAGGTTTAGAGAGACCACCTATAATGTGGAGCATAGTGGTTTTTCCACATCCTGAGGGCCCCATCATTGCAACCATCTCTCCTTTACGGATATTTAAGTTGATTCCACGTAGAGCATGGACTTCATTAGGTGTACCTCTCCCATATATTTTGTGCACATCTTTTAATTCAAGAATATATTCATTTTTTTCCATATTTTTACACACCTAACCAGTATATCGTAGTGCTTCTGAGGGGGGGATTTTCTGGGCACGCCAACCAGGAATAATAGCAGCAAGAAAGGCGGCTCCGAGAGTGATCATAGTATACGTAGCGATAATATTCCATGGAATGAGAAATGTGGCATTTCCTTCACCAGCTACATTTATAAGTCCATAACCAAGAATAATGCCATTAAACACCCCTATAGCGAGTCCAATCAGCCCCATGGTTATCAATTCGATTACAACAGCAAGGATTACACCAAATCGGGTTAGTCCGATCGACTGCATCATACCAATTTCACGTTTTCTCTCACTAACAGAGCGTATCGATACAACCAATAATCCCATGACTCCCACGATGAATCCCATAGAAGTAAAGCTTTGAAGAAAAGTCATAAAGTCATACATAAATTCAAGTTGCGTTTCATAAATATCCCATACAGGAATTACCTCAATTCCGTGCAGTCTGTTATTAGAATGTAACAGACGGAAGTCCTTATCAACTGCATTAGACCATGATTCAATATCTGAAGCTAAATCAAAATTACTTTCAGATTTAAGGAAATGACTTGTCTTAAAGAGAAAAAGATTTTCAGTTCCATTTTGATTGTTTTGTGTAAAAGCGGAGAGTAAATTAGTCCACTCACTGGAAACGAAAAATACAAATTTGCTTCCTGGTGATATACTACCTACAATTATGAAATCATTAATTGGATTCTCTATGAAATGAGCAATTACTTTGAATTCAATTAGACCATTACCAGTGGAATTAAGTAACCAGAGAGATTTTCCCGCTGGGGGTTCTCCGATCTCCATACTCATGGGATCTTGTGTGTAAAGTGCAGTGATTATTACTGGTTTTCCACCTGAAGTAACGATTTTGCCTTTATCGTCCACATAGGAATTATTTGCTACCCCTTGCCATGCTTGTTCGTTTTCTTGCATGGTGAGTTCATCATCGTCAGTCGGATCAAAATCCCCCATTTTCTGTCGTTCGAGAGGAAATGGGAATACCCACTCGTTATTGTTCCACATATCTGTAGTGTTTATATCTATAACAGCTGCTCGGACATGTTTATCTGGGTCATCAAATGGGATACTTTCTACAGGTTCTTCTGTGAATGCAAACGCCTCATCAGTTATTGTCATACCAGCAGCAAATTCAATCTCGCTACTGCCTGCAATAGTAGTAGATTCTTTAACAAGATTGGCATAATTGATAGTTTGGTTAATATCTTGATCAGCTAGGGCTATTAGATCAATTTCTGCTGAAGATTCATTCACTTGGCTATCAAACCCATAGCGAAATGAATAGGAAAAAGTACCTATAAATATGTTCAAAGTAAGTACTGAAGCAAAGATAGCAAAAGTCAATGTGGAGCGTGTTTTCTGAGCAGCTATCTGTCTAAAAGCTAAGAGAGCGACAGTTTTAAATCTTTTCGGTAGACCGACAATGAATTCCCCGGTATTGGCTACAAGATCTAGATTAATCCCTACAAGCATTGTTGATCCTATGATAAGCGAGAAAATTGCGAAAAAGATAAGCATCATACCACCTGTGTTTTCTATGGCCCAATCTAGGAGAACTAAAAGATTAATCATAGGCCATATAACCAAAATCAAACTTACAATCTGTAAAGCTAACTTTTCAGGAATTTCTACCAGCTTTCTTGCGAAAAAGACTACCACTAGAGTTAATCCTATCGCAATTAAGAGAATAGGCATGAAGAAAAACTCGATATCACTCATCTGACGAAATGCTTCTTGTCCTTCTAGGATATTTACGTCATACGTCCCAAGTAAAAAGATACCGATAAGCAGCATGATAATACCCCCATATAACCCTTTTCTACTAGGCTCTTTTTCATCTAAGGGTATTATGCCTCTAATCACCTGAACTATATTCACATTGCTAGCACGTATAGCAGGCAAAATTCCTGTTACAAGGGATACAACAAAGCCAGCCACAAAGGCAATTATAATAGCTTGGGAACTAACTACTGGCCATGTAGCTGATAAACCAAAAACAGTTCCAAACATTAGAACTAAGAACATACCATAGAGAATTCCCCCGAAAATACCTAGGAATCCTCCCACAAAACCTAAGGTTATAAATTCAGTGACATAAGAGCCTAGAATCTGCCGTTTCTTTGTGCCTATAGCTCGCATAATTCCAGTTTGTGCTTCTCGCTCTTCAACTGTCATTAAATTAATATTAGTAATTAGTAATAAACCACAGAATATGATAATCGATCCAAAAATCCACAATATCTGGCCAAGATTATTCATCATTGCTGCAACCATATTCGAGGTAGTAATTCTAGTATTGATGATGATAAACTGTTGTAGGGGCATTGGAATACCTGCTTCACTCTCTAATGCACCGAAAATGTTACTAATGACTACATCAGAAACATCTTCGTCGTCAGACACTTCCTTATCCAAACTACAATATATGATGTTTATGAGATTAGCCGAATCTACTCCTGGTACTTGACTAAAAAACGGCTGGATTTGAGTTTGCAACCAATCGAGAGGAACAACTATATTATTTGCAAAGTTTTCCTCCCCTCTGCCTTTATCTTCATAAATTTCATGGATTTCCATCGGTTGACTAACTACTATAAAACTGCCTAAAGACACAGAGATTTCTATTGAATCACCTTTTGCAAGTTTATTTTCTTTGGTTTCCATCAGCTCAACTAATTCACGACCTATGATGATGTTCCCATCTGGAATCGCACTTATATCGATAGTGGAACCCTCTTTAGTCTTATACTCTCCAAAAGTATCATCCTCATTGGAATCCACCCCCTCAAAAGTGATTCCCGTCTCTATTGTCCCTTCCTCCTCCCAAAAAACAGTTGTTGTTAAAGTCATTCTTCCAGTAATGCCATCCATGTTGGCAATATTTGCCTGTTGAAGCTTTTCAACAATACTCTCATTAAAGAATGGATTAGTAATTCCCATAATAGTAATTTCTCGTTCTCCACCTGAATGTAGAAACATATTTTGCCATTCAAATGTTATACTATCAACACTAATCTGAACTCCCGCTAGAAGAGCTACGCCCAGCGTAATTCCCAAAATTGAGAAAAAATTCTTTTGTCTACGTCGAACAACTGATTTATAGGCAAATTTTACAGGTGTAGGGGTTACCATTAGGAATCTTCCTTTTTATTGATGAACAAAGAATCAAATATGAATTTCTGGAAAATTTATTACAAAAAAAACAATTCTGAGACTTTTTAGTCACCAAGGTCTAGTTAACAAGTTACATTTTTAACATTAAATAAATCTATTTATGACTAATCTCCCAGTTTTTTTGAAAAAGTGTACAAAAAGGGCAAAAATAGTCAAAACTGTGGAACATAACAACTAAACCTTACAAATTAGGAGGAATTTTGGTCTCATAAGGTCAATACTCCTATAAAAGCCAGAAATCTTCAACTTCACTTCAATAGAGCAATCCTTGGAGGAATACTCATGAAAGCAATTGCACAAACGGAATTTGAATCAGTCGATGTTTTTGAATCGAAAGAAGTAGAAAAACCTGTTCTAGACAAGGACAATGAAGTCCTACTAAGAAATTTTGCTTTCATCGTGACAAAGCTCTGAAATTGGATGTTTTAATATTATAATGGTGGAAAAAGATGGAAAGTAAAGAAAATGAAACAAAGAAAATGAAAGCAGTAATCTGCACAAAATATAATTCACTCAAAATGTTTGATACAGATCACCCGAACGGGAAAACTCCTCCCAGATCAAATTTCAACTTTTTCCGCATTCAGAACGGCATTCGCTAATCTAGATCCTTGATTTTCCTAGAAAGGTGATCTAGCAAGTTTATTTCCTCGAAAGAAAGTTGAGAATTCACCCCTACTGTTTTCGCTGTTACGGTGTATATCATATTCCATAACCGAGACAAATTACTTCGCTCCTCATTTGAAATGAATTTATCTTTCCACGCTTCATTATATTCATTCATGAAACTGTTAATCATTTTATTGGTTGATGCAATAATAGTGTTTTCATTTTCTGCGATATAACCATCTTGAAGGGCTATATCAATTAAATCGTGAATAAGTAATTCTGTTTTTGCTCTAATATTGTTGGTTTCCTCTAGAACGATGGTTGGAGTTTCAGGGAATCGTTTGCTTAAAACGCTCTGCATGTTATCTAAACCATATCTTTCACTGGTGTAGTGGTTAATAGATACCATTGTGATTCCCAGCTCCCGAGCCAGGATTTCGTGGACCCACAGAGGATCAGATGAGATCAACACGTCAACGCCTGCACTAGCCATATCAACCATCATTTGATCTACAAATCCACCCCCGGGGATGTATCCTACTGTCGTATTCTCAGATTCTGGACATATTACAACTGAAGGCCTGACATTGAGTTGACTCAATTTGGTGATGATTTCAGTTAGAGATACCTTTTCTTTAATTATAGATCCCAAACGAGGAATTTCCATACCCTTGTAAACAAGTGTCTTTTTTTCAACTTTATCCTTATCATATCCGAGGAAAGACAAGAAAGCATCGCCTATTCCATCCTCCATTATGTCCCAGGCAAGGTGATAATTGTATACATTGATCTTGTTTTCCTGGCAAAAAGAAAGAATGTCCTGGAATGTTTTATTTTTATATATGGAGATTTTGTGATGACAGATAACCATACTCTCTGGAGGAATCACATCAAAACCCCTTGGATCGGGATTTATCATCAAAAAAATTCCCCTTATCTTATCAACTGCCTTCATTTCTACTCCAAGGTTGTCATACCCTACATACTCAAATTTTAACGGTGGTGACCGCTTTTCCAAAAAGGTCACCACTTCCTGAAAATCTATACTCCTCTTTCGACCGATTAAATGAAACATCCGCTCTTTAAATTGGAAGGGTAGGGAAAAATCGTATAGGTGAGGCACATCTAGAGCCTCTAAAAAGTCTAGAGCATTTTTAGTAACGTAGGAAAATTTTGATCCATCTGTCATCGCACAATTCGACCTTGCATGCAAAGCGTAGATTTACAAAATATAGGTATCGGTAGCTGGACATTGAAACCTGCAAAACGATCATCAACCGAGAATGAAGGGGAAGAAAGGTAAATGAATTAATTAAATTTCTATTGTTCGTTTTTACAAATCAGTATATACCCTTAAAGATGCCCCGAACCCTAATAGCCCAAAAAACCAGCCAATTTTACACTACTAAATACTCTTTGCAGTCTTTTTTCCAATCTCTTTTATTAATGATAATTGCTACTCTGCTTATACATTCAACTCAACACCGAAGAATACATGGTGAAATAAAATATCTGGTAAGTCGGAAAAATACATCAGGAGGAGTTGCATATTGTTAAACCAAGAAAATATAAATAAAAATATTTTATAGGTAAAAATTCTAAATGAAGTAAGTGATAAAAGATGGACGACATTAAAATTGTACTATCATTCGTTTGGGTTGCTGCAATGTTATGTTATTTGTATGGAGATGTGTTTTCCATAATAGCTGGGCATATGAAACCGGGAGAAATAGATGGTAAGCCATTAACTCAATATATGGTTTTATTAATGGCAGGAATCATGATGGTTCCAGTTATTATGATTGTGTTGACCCTTATATTAGACGATTCATTATCTCGGTGGGCAAACATTATCGTAGCTTCTGCATTAATTGTTTTTAATATTTTATCTTTTCGAGGTTATCCTATCTATGTAAAATTTACATTATTTTTATCAATGGGATTTAATGCACTGACTGTTTATTATGCATGGAATTGGATCATTTAGGATCGAAAAGGTTATTTAAAACTTATTGGGTGAAAAAAGATGGGAAGTAAAGAAAGTGGAACAAAGAAAATGAAAGCAGTGATCTGTAAAAAATTCGGATCACCTGATGTCCTTGAACTTGTAGAAATAGAAAAACCACAACCAAAAAATGATGAAGTTTTAATTCGTAACCATGGTACTTCAATTAACACTGTAGATATAATGCATCGTGGTGGAAAGGCTATGAAAACAGCTTTCTGGGGTATTAGACAGGTAGTAGGATTTTTTCTCAGACTATCATTTGGGGGAATAAGAAAGCCGAAACAAAAAATTCCTGGGGGTGGTTTTGTAGGTGAAATTGTATCCATAGGAAAAGAAGTTACTGATTGGAACGTTGGAAACCATGTATATGGATATTCGGAAAAAGGAGGAGTATGTGCTGAATATATGACTGTTTCTGCATCTGTATTAGCCAAAAAACCAACAAATTTGAGCTTTCAAGAGGCAGCAGCCGTTCCAGGAGGCGCTACACCTGCACTATTAGCATTTAAAGATTTAGCAACACCTAAGAAAGGACAAAAGGTTCTCATCATAGGGGCTTCGGGAGGAATCGGAACCTTTGCAGTGCAAATGGCTAAGAATGTTTATGGTGCTGAAGTCACTGGTGTGTGTGGTCCTACTAATGTTGATATGGTCAAAGAAATTGGAGCAGACTATGTAATCGATTATACTAAGGAAAATTACACCAAGAATGATTCCATTCAGTATGATATAATCTTCGATATCGCTTCAGCGCAAAATCTTTCAAAATGCAAGAACATCTTAGTCTCTGAAGGAACCTATATTTCAAATAATCCCATAAGTAGTCCAAAAAACCTTTTCCATTTGATGACAAATAATAAGAGATTCAAAGCCGGATCTGCAGATGAAAGTGCGAGGGCCATGAATTTAATTCGTGAATGGATTGAAGAGGGAAAGATCAAACCAGTCATAGATACGGTGTATCCCTTAAGTCAAACAGCTGAAGCTCATCGTCACTACGAGACAGGTCATGCCAAAGGTCGAGTGGTAATCAGTATCGAGTGAACAGAGGAATTAAAATGACAAACCATTTGGAAGATGTGAAGATTAATGTGAAGGTCAAGCTCTCAGCATTATGGGTATCTGTTACGTTTCTGTTTATTTATGCAGATTATTTTGGATTGTATACACCTGGGTTTATCGATGATTTAATTCATGGAAAAGTAGCAGGTTTTTCAATATCTCAAGCCCTGTTATTGGGATTTATGTTATTAATGACTCTTCCGAGTCTTATGATTTTCCTGTCCCTGATATTGAAACCTAAACCGAATCGCCTTACTAATATCATCGTTGGTCTTATACAAGCTGTTTTTGTGCTAGGAGGAATAATGGATCCTAATCTTTATTTCGTATTTGCTTCTAGTGTAGAAATTGTGCTTCTTGCACTAATTGTCTATTTTGCATGGAAGTGGCCTTCACAGGAAGGTTAGCAAAAATAATATACTTTCATTGCAGTTTCGCAACTGCAATCCTCTTTTCTCTTTTTTCTTTTTCACCAGAAAACAGTCACAGTAGATATTCTCTTAAATAACCGAACAAAACCCAGTTAGTTCTTACTAAACTATATTAAAGT
>DXJL01000095.1 GCA_019057635.1 Candidatus Heimdallarchaeota archaeon | reverse complement strand
GTGTTTTCTTCTGAATCCTCAAAATTTTGTATTATATACGAGATTCGATTATGGACTTGGCTGTAAGTCATATATGAAGATCCATTGGTGAATAATACAATAATCAACAGTGAAATTGTTGGAATGGTTAAAAATAAAATCAAAGATGTCAGATTGGCAAAATATATGGGGAGAAATTGTACTGAGAATAAAAGATAGACCCCAATATTTAATGCATCAAATACAGATAGACCTATTAGAACATAGATCCCCCACTCATATTTACGGTTAATACGTTTTGAAAAGACTAATGTTTCATTCTCAGAAGACTCAACAAAATTTAGAATGACATAGGTTCGAAATGGAATGCTAGCAATATGAATTAAGATTGAGTCACTAGGTACTTCTTTGATATTGTAAATTCCTTTGAAACTGTTTCGAAAGATTTTGTAAGTATTTTGGATAGAGCTAGCAACATTCCATTGATTTACACGGTACCATTTTCCTTTTGAATCGAGATAAATCAAATAAACTGGAAATAGTACGATTACACAAATGGTTAGAAGGATCGCAGGAATATTCCATACAAATGGTTGTGGAAGTCGATATCCTAGAAATATATGAAAAACTCCTACTTCGTTAGATTCTGGTGTAACAACTAAATAATAAATGCCAGTATCAAGTCTCTTTGAGATGTTGATTTGACCATCCCTATCTTGTGAAACTTCATTTATGGTCAGCTTTGGCCTTTGGCGACCCTCATCATAGATTTCGACAATTGCATAATCCAATATCGTAGAAGCTGTTGAATCCATCTCAAAAACACGGATGTTTATCAAAGTTCGGCTTTCGTTTACTTTAAACATAAAATAGTAGTGTTTCTTTGGAATGAATCCCTGATCTACATTGACTGCGAATGTTTGATTGTAGGGTATCTCTTGTGCTGTTTCAAAACTATATCCAAATTTTTCCGCAGTAAAAGAAATATTATACTGCCCAAGGAAACCCTGCTTTGCTTTATGAGTAATATTAACGAAATATGTATCTGAGGCGGGAGCATTCCATGAATAACTATAATTATTCTGTAAAATAACAAAAGGCAAAAGAATCGGGTTTTGAGGATTTAATTCACGAAAAATAGTAATTATAGATTCTCGTAGGACAGTAGGGGTGATTTCTTTAAGATTTATTTCTCCAACTTGATTTTTTTCCAATAATACTTTCCAATAATGACTTTCATGGCTAATCGAAAAGTTTGCTGTAGTTGGAGTAGTAGTGATATAGGGAGCAGATGGTAGACTAAATGCAGAAGACGGAATGATCACTAGAATGGTGTAGGTCAAATTTAGGACAGGTGGCTCACTTGTGTCGTCAACCTGAATAATCCAATCTCCATCTTCATTTGCTGACCAAGAAGTAAGATAATCAGTAGAATCCACGGGGGGTTCAAGGATTTGTGAGTAACTCTCACCTGATGGACGAAATAAATCCACAGTCAGATTTTCTTTCTGATTACCATTGTGAGGAGAGAGAGAAAGATATACAACTTGACTTTGATTTACATTTTCTAGTTTCCAGTAATGAGTGCGATTCTCGCTTGTAAAAACGCCTTCCTGAGGAATTCCTGATTGAATAATGGTAAAATTGGTAAAATCTACGCTGGTAGAGAGTGATTTGAAAGTGAAAGCGGTTGCATTGTCAGTTATATAAACTGAATTGTCAATACTATAAGAAAATGTCAGTAGTAATGTCCACAATAAGATCTGGTACGTTTTAGCCAATCATCTCACACATTATACACAACAAGTTTGATATTAATTATTTACTTCCTATAGAGGAGTGTAATTATTTACACGTTAAGTACAGAAATCAGGAGGAAATGCCTTATTGATATTGTGAAGGCCAAGGGAATTTTTTTATGCCTCAATCATTAGGTATAATATTAAAGGAATAATTTACACTTCCTGATTCGAGGACTTGTTTTCTTAACTATAATTTCATTCATGGTGAGAAAGTCGAAAAAGATAGGATTTGACTGGTTATGAGTCAGAGCATTCGGGTCTTTAAAAAGAGGTTACAAATCTCTCAAAAAAAATGGACCACCGTTCAAGGCCAGTCGTTACGAACTGTAAACATGGTACTCAATATCTTATCACGATTTAACCTGACTCAAAGATCAAGTGTCTTTTCTGAAGCAATACAGACTATGTTTGATGATGTACAGGGCAGACTAGCATATAATCTTGCAGAATCTATCAATAGACACATTACGGAATTGAATGCTTATTTAACTCATTTTGAAGATGTAATTCGCGAGATGAGAAAAATAGAGCAAAGCTTTCGCTGTGATATCCTTCAACCAGCGAAAAATCGAGCAGCAAAAGATAATGATGAATGGCCTCATGATTTAGAGATTATAGATCAAGCTGAAAATACCATTCGAGAAATAATTGATATGTATGAAACAGAGCTCGCTCTACGTAAGCAGATCCTATTCGAAATACAGGAATCAGTTACACCTCAATTGCATATGATTACTGCGTACTTGATTTTATGGACCTGTGAAATCTATATTGAGTCGACAAGAATTCATGAACTAATTGAAGAGTTTGGTTATGTTGAAAAAGTTTATGAACGTTACCAAACAAATGAAGCTATTAATCCTATTTCTAAATAATCTGTAGAAATTAGTTAGCTCGCTTGATATTTTGCTAAGGCAAAGCCATTAGATAGTTCTCCTTTCTGGAAGCTTTTGACAAGAATGCCTTGGATTTTATCGTTTATAGCGTATTCTGGTTCTCCCTGTAGCATTACACGATGAACTAAATCCATAGAAACTTTGAGGTCATTTCTAGCAGTTTCTTCCTGTCCACCTTGACAAATGGCGACTCCTCTTAGTTGTATTTGATTTGGACCTTTCTGTGAAACAAATACACATTCTTTATCCCCCGCAGTGAGATGGTCTGGAGAATGACCAATTAAATCTGAACTCATAGATTGAATTGCAGAGAATAATCCAGTATATAGACAAACTTCTTGCCCCGCTGGACGGTGACTAGCAAATAGAGGAAGTCCTCCATCATCAAATATGTAAACCTCAGATTCAGAAAATATTTTACCCAAAATATGGAATCTCATATCCTCCTCATTTTCTTTCAATGGTTTTTCTTCGGAATTTGAAAAGGATAATTCAGTTGAAGTGTCTTCAGTCTCATTATTAAAATCTAACATTAAAAAGGGATTCGCAACTGGAAAAATTTCATTTATAGGGTGAAGATCTGTAAGTATGGCCATCGTTTTGTAACCCTGAAGGTCAGATTCTACAGAATTAGAAAAATGGATATTGAATTCCATACCAAATGTTGAAGCAAATTTTGAGGTTATCTTATTCATAATTTGCAAACTGAGGGATTTTCCTGAAATAACAGAGATAAAGATAGCTTCAAGATTTTCAAGTTCTTCAGGTAAAGTTTGGACAAGCTTTCCCCCAATTTGATCAACTAAATCTTCTAGAACTTGTTCCAAGAGGGTTGATTGTGAAATTCCATAAAAAAAACTCTTAGATTTTCCAAAAATTTGAATTAAATCTGAAAATGATATCCCAAGCCCAGAATCAGGTAATAACACAGATATTATGCTTTCTAGAAATACTGAAAAACTCTTTTGATTGATATCCTCTGATAAATCGAAGTGAAAATAACACTCACCTAGATTTTTCTTTTGATCTGGGGGTAGACCTCTACCAGTATCGATAAAAATAGGGATCGTGCCCCTGTATTCAATTGAGGCTAGGATTGTACCTAAAATTCTCAGTATTCCATGTTCAGAAGAATTAAACAAAAAAAATAAAAATGAGGAGTTTAGAAGATTATGAACTTGAGCAATTGTTGAATCAGAATCAAAGATAACTACTTGATCAGCATATTCATTAAGATTAGTGGAAGAACTGAGCAGAAGAACTGGTATTCTTTTATCATTGTTTATGTCTAAGATGTTCTCTATCAGTTCGAGTTCAGATTTCATATTATTTCCAAGGCAAACGATTTTTCCTCTTGGACGAAAATACTCCATCATCGTTGTATTACTAATAGACGAACTCAAGATAAAATTCACTTTCAATCTGTGTGATTATCAAATAATGACAATGATCCTTGCGTTTAAGGGATCTAATTTTCATCAAATATTCATATCTCATGTCCTCTATCAATACGGATAATATCTAGATGATATTCTTTATTTCGATCTAAAATAAACGAAGAATGAAATTTCCCTTATATATCATATCAGAAATCTTTGACATCTGTTTCGTATTTTCAACAATCAACATTATTAGTAGAATCCTATCTGTTCATCTTTGACGATTATGCTAATATCCTTCGAGTTAGAGGAAATTTCAAGAATATTCTGGGTAAACTAAGGAGTAGAAACGCATGTCTTTTGAAATACGAAAATATGAGGGATTGGGGAGACTTGGGAATGTGAAATTGGGACGATCTTATGAAACACCTACTTTTCTTAATCTTCAGATGAGAAAAGAAGATAACTTATCTCCAATTGAAAATCAAAACTCGGATAAATTGAAGAAAATTCTAAGCAAATCAAATCTTGAGCCTTTTTTCCACTCACAACATCAAAAACCAGAATTATCATCTTTTCCCACATGCATTCTATATTCATCTTTACAGATGCAGGGGAAATCTTTGTCTAATTTGACTAAAATAGAAGATTTTTTTCCCAAGATCTTCCAATCATTGGTATCTCGAGACGAATTTTTCCACTTAATTCCATGGGATTTACCTGAAATCTATTTAGATCACATTAATGAATATATTTCAACCATTAATCGTTTAATCTCAATAACTAGTATTCTCCAGTCTAAATTTATGGTTAATATCCCATTTAGATCTAATCTAGCTGAATCTTTAAAAGAAACCATCCCTTTTAAGGTTGGAATCATTAGTTTAGGAGATATTTCGTCATTACTGAACCATCCGAAATTTCTATTGCAATATTTATCTTCAATAAAAGAAATAATTACTCCTGATGTTATGCTACATGCACCTGGCGTACCCTCTTCATTTTTTCCCATCCTGACCTATCTGGGTATTGATTTATTTGATTTTACTTTCCTTTCTACACTTACAAACGGAGAAAATGTATTGGAAATGGATAATAAAGCGGAGGATTATATACTTGTAATAAATCGTATGAAATCCGCTCTTAAATCAGGTAAATTACGTGATTTAGTCCGAATATACGCAAATTCATATCCCCCCCAGAAGACCTTACTCCGAATGATTGACAAACAAATACCGTTAGATCAAGGAACAACAACATATGGGGCAAAATCACTTTACTGCACAGACGAAACTGATTTTTCTAGACCAGAGGTTAAACGCTTTAGAGAAAGGGTAAGAGATAGATATCGACTAGCTTCTCATATACAAGGTATAGTTTTCCTTCCATGTTCTGCAAGGAAACCCTACTCTCAGTCGAAATCACATCGTGCATTCCAAAGTGCTATTCGAAGAACTCTGAAAAGTCGACGCCACTCTCTTGCAGAGATTATTCTCACAAGTCCGCTGGGAATTGTCCCCAGAGAGTTAGAATATACATATCCTGCTGCGCATTACGATATACCAGTTACAGGAGATTGGAGTTGTCTAGAACGAGAACAACTTGCTGAGGATCTTGAAAATTTTCTGAAAAACTGCCCAACTACTGTTCAACTTTTGGGATATTTAAAAGGAACGGAAAAAAGAGTGCTTGTTGATGTTTGCAAGAATTTAGACAGAGCTGTTCACATTATAGATGATGATGTCCCAGCTCTAACCTCAAAAGAAAGTTTGTATCAGTTTAGACGTCTCCTTACTGAAAAACTAATCATAAAACCAATTCCAAAGAGAAATAAGCTCCTTGATTTTTTACGAGTAGTCGCCGATTATCAATTTGGAATTGGAGTAGGAAAGTTACTAATCCCTGAAAATGTAAGACTTCAAGGATATAAAGAACTCGGTATCCGAATTCAATTTGCTGGTAAGCATCTATTGACTTTTCGGTCCTCTACTGGCTTTTTAACGTTATCACTAGAAGCTGCAAGACGTATGATTGGCACAGCGAAAAATATAGTGAGATTTGATGGGGAAAGTATAAGGGGAACTACAATATTTGCCAATGCCATTAGACAGGCTGATCATGAAATCAGGATAAATGATGAAGTGATAGTAGTTAATGAAAATGAAGAACTCATGGCTACAGGAGTCGCTTATCTTCCAGGGAAGCTATTAGCCGACATGCCTCGGGGATTAGGTGTAAAAATTCGTCAGAAGGTGAAAGAAAATGCATAAACAAGTCAATCCTCTTATTTCGGACAGAATTCAAGAAATTCGTCACAAGTACCTTACTCAAGTGTCAGATACCTCTCATTCCAAAATATGGAGTAGTGTGTCAGAAAAAGAGGATTATATCACCGTGACCATAGTAATCCCATCCAAGGGATGTAGTTGGGCTTTATCGGATAATGGGGGATGTTCAGTTTGTGGATATGTCAATGATTCCTCAAGAGAGAATCAAATCCCAGTCACAAAGATTGAAGATGAATTAAGAAGATTAATAATTGAGGCTAAGTATAATAAACCACTTGAGTTACAGATTTTCAATTCGGGGAGCTTCTTTGATAAGAGCGATGTTCCAGAGGAATTAAGAAATACCATAATAGATCTTATTATAAGTTCTGGGCAGATAATTAAATTATCAATTGAATGTAGACCAGAATTCATTTTAAAAGAGAAAACAGCCATTAAAGAAATTCTCAAACGTCTTTCAAATATCAAATTAGAAATTGGTATTGGTTTAGAGAGCTCTAACAACGCAATATTACTAGATTGCTGGAATAAGGGAACAACTCTAGAAAAATTCGAATCTAGTCTGATATATTTACAATCAATCGGTGTTGAAGTTAAAAGTTACGTTTTTATTAAACCACCGTTTCTTAGTGAACAAGAAGCATTGAGAGATTCCATTAAGACTGTTTTTGATGCGAAACAAATGGGAACAGATGTTATCTCAATAAATCCATGTAATATTCAGAATGGGACGTTGATCTACGAACTTTTTAGAAAGGATGAATATCAACCTCCTTGGTTATGGACTGTACTTCATCTGATTAAGATCGCTAATGAGATTGCTCCTAATATAAAAATTATTTGTGACCCCACAGCCGCAGGTAAAGAACGAGGAGCTCACAATTGTGGAAAATGTGATAAAATTGTACTCAAGCTGATTGAAAAAGCTGTCCAAAGAGAAAAACTACCGGAAAACTTCTCAGAAATTTGTTCATGCTACTTAAATTGGGAAATTTTAATGAATACGCCCTGGGAATCTTTCAGAACCCGAAAATTATCTAAATTACGAAAATTGAACCCTTTAAAGGAATAGAAAAATCTATACTATCCTCATATGTCATTAAATCTATTATTTTTGGGAACCTAAGTATTTAGCTAATCCAGGATTATTTCTAAATACATATTTTGCCTCATCTTCTTCTTGAAGTTTCTGCAATGTTTGTTTTACACTTTTTTCTAATTTATTAGGAAATTTTACAGTAATTCCGATGTGCATATCGCCACGACCAGACCTATTAGGATTAGGGGCACCTTTTTTTCTAAGGGTAATTATTTTCCCAGATTCAGTACCTGGTTTGATTGTAACTTTCTCGTCTCCATTAATTGTAGGAATTGTAAGTTTAGTACCTAACGCGGCGTCAAGAAAACTAATCGGATATTCCAGAATAATTTCCGCACCATTTCTTTGGAAGAAAGGATGAGGGGATATGTTTACTACCAAATATAAATCCCCAGAAGGTCCTCCCAACTCACCAGGTCTACCCTCTCCTTGAACTACCACACGCATTCCTGTATCAACCCCTGCAGGGATATGAGCTTCAACAGTTCTAGTTTGCTTAACTTTGCCAACTCCGTTGCAAGTCTCACATTCTGTCCCTTTTTTCAATATCTCACCTTCTCCACGGCATTTTGGGCAAGTAGTAATATTTATCATCTGCCCAAAGGCCGTTCTTTGAACCTGACGCACTTCTCCTACTCCACCACAGGTACTACACTTAATGAGTGATTCGCCTTTTTTGATTCTATTGCCATGGCATACAGGACATTGTGCCCAGTTAGGGACTTTGATTGACTTCTTTATTCCTTTCATTGCCTCATCGAAAGAGAGATCAATGTTAAGCCTTACATCTTGGCCACGTCTCGCACGAGAACGGGAAGTCCTAGCTTGAGTTCCGCCTCCAAAGGCATTGAAGATATTTTCAAATATACCAAAACCACCAAAAAGATCATCTAACCCCATGCCTGAAAAATCTCTGAATGAAGCGCCTGATAAGCCTTCATGACCATACCGATCGTATATAGGCCGTTTTTCATCATCAGATAATACTTCGAATGCTTCAGCTACTTGTTTAAACTTCTCTTCTGCACTTGGATCATCAGGGTTCATATCAGGATGATATTTCCGAGCCAAAGTTCGAAAGGCTTTCTTGATATCTTTAACATCTGCATCCCTTTGGACACCAAGAACCTCATAGTAATCTTTTTTGTTTCTACTCAGTCATATCACCTGATAAATTCTTAGGCTTGCAATTACTCTTCATCGACAATCTCATAATCAACGTCTACAACTTCAGAGTCATCTTGACCTGATGGAGCACCTTGAAAACCTGCACTTGGTGCTCCTTGTGGAGCTTGTTGAGCATAAAGTTTCTGTGCTAATTCATGTGCAATTTTCTCTAGATCTTCACTCTTTTTAATGACATCTGGAATATTTCCGCTCTGTAAAGATGATTTAAGTGATTCAATCGTACTCTCTGCGTTGCTTTTTGTTGTAGCATCCACTTGTTCACCCAAATCCTTAATCATCTTTTCGACTTGATAGACAAGTGAATCTGCTTTATTTCGTGCTTCAGCTTCTTCCAATCGTTTATTATCTTCTTCCTTGTATTTTTCTGCTTCCTCAGCCATTCTCTTGAAATCTGTTTCTGAAAGGCCACTATCACTCTTAATGGTTATTTTCTGCTCATTTCCAGTTCCAAGGTCTTTTGCTGATACATTTACAATTCCATTGGCATCAATATCAAAGCTTACCTCAATTTGTGGAACGCCTCGAGGAGCGGGAGGTACTCCGACCAATTGGAATCTGCCTAGGGTTATATTCCCTGTGGCCATTTTCCTTTCCCCTTGTAATACGTGGATTTCAACTGATGGTTGATTATCAGCCGCAGTAGAGAAGATTTGACTCTTATGAGTTGGAATAGTAGTGTTTCTTTCAATTAACCTAGTAAATACTCCACCTAGAGTTTCTATCCCTAAGGATAATGGAGTTACATCGAGTAACAAAACATCTTTTACTTCCCCAGTTATAATTGCAGCCTGAATGGCTGCTCCCAGAGCTACACATTCATCAGGATTAAGTTCTTTTGTTAGTTCTTTATTGAAATAGTTACGTAATGCTGATTGTACGGCAGGAACACGAGTAGAACCACCAACGAGTAAAATCTTATCAATTTCGGAAGGCTTAAGTTTTGCATCGGCTAAGGCTTGTCGAGTAGGACCCATAGCTTTTTCAATGAGATCAGCGATCATAATTTCAAATTTTGACCTTGTAAGAGAAAGATTCAGATGTTTAGGTCCAGTGTTATCAGCATAAACATATGGTAAATTGATCTCTGAGGAAGTTTTTTGTGATAACTCAATTTTTGATTGTTCTGCTGCATCTCTCAATCGTTGTAATGCCATTGCATCTTTCGAAAGATCCAACCCAGTTTGTTTTTTAAACTCTTCACTCATCCAATCAATTATTCGTTGATCAAAATCGTCTCCACCAAGTCTATTATTACCTGATGTTGCTTTTACCTCGAATACACCCTCGGATAATTCTAATATTGAAACATCAAATGTTCCACCACCCAAGTCAAAAACAAGAATTGTCGATTCTTCTTCTTTGTCCATTCCATAAGCTAAAGAAGCACTTGTGGGTTCATTAATAATTCTTAGAACCTCTAATCCCGCAATTTTACCAGCATCCTTTGTAGCTTGACGTTGGGAATCAGAAAAATACGCTGGAACGGTAATTACTGCTTGGATAATAGTTTCACCCAAATAAGCCTCAGCATCTCTTTTTAGTTTTTGTAGAATCATTGCACTTATTTCAGGAGGTTTATAGACCTTTCCATCAATAGTCACTGTATAATTAGTTCCCATCTCTCTTTTTATGGATCTAACTGTTCTCTCATGGTTGGAAACAGCTTGTCTTTTAGCTTGTATTCCAACTACTCGTTCACCCTCTTTCGATATGGATACTACAGAGGGAGTAATTCGCTGACCTTCCGCATTGGGAATAATCTTTGCTTTTCCACCTTCCATTGTGGCTATGGCAGAAAATGTCGTTCCTAAATCTATACCAATTGGTCTAGGCATTTTGTGTTCACCTTAATATTTTTATTTTGCAATTATTACTTTACTAGGTCGTAATAAGGTAGAGTTCAGTGTGTAACCAGCTTGAACTTCTTCTAGAATTTGTTCTTCTTCCTCTCCGGAATCTGTTTTTACGAAGACAGCTTCATGGAAAGCTGGATCGAATTTTTTTCCAATACATTCTAGCCTTTCAACTCCTTCATTATTCAAGATACTAAAAAAATGTCTTTCAATTGCTAGAAAACCTTCTTTGAGTACATCATTATTAGTCGAGGAATCAAGAAAGCTTGATTTTGCTTTTTCTAACGTGTCTGCTAGCTCAAGTAGTTTTGTCAGAAGATTAGCATTAGCATTTTTTAAGAATCTTGACCTTTCAGCTTTTGTTCTCTTCTCAAGATTCTCATAATCAGCTAATGCACGGAGATAACGCTTTTTGTCTTTTTGATTATTCTTCTCCTGTTTTTCTAGCTCTTCTTGTAGCTTCTCAATTTGGCTTTCTAGTTCCTCTGCTTCACTGATTTGATTTGATTTGCTATCCATGGATTTACTGTTTGTTAGTATCTTGACATTTTTTGAGTCAGATTCTTTAATTTGTTTATCAATGTCATAGAAATTTGAATTATTTTCTGTATTCTGTGGAGTATGTTCTTTCATTGGCATTTATCACTCCGTTTGGCTACTCAATGTGACTTCTAGCTTCTCCATTAAATCTACTCCTCGTTTGGGTAATAGATTCTTTTCATTCAGTCGTTTAAGGGAAGCCAGAAGCTCTGTTCGCTTTGTTTTTATTTCTTTTTGAATTACGTCTATTTTGATTGGGGCTGAACTACTAAAAATTGTATATGCCAATTCTCGGTCTTTTCGATGATCATCTCCCTCTAGTTTCATCGAAATTGTCTCATTTAATTGACCTGTGACAGTAAGCTTTTTGCTAAGAATGAAATTTTCTATTGACCCCAGTTTATCAAGAATTGTATTAAGGGTACGAATTTGGATTGCATAACTCTGATGATCTTTTTGAATTCCTTGAGAAAGTGTTAATGAAAGATCTTTACCTATTTCATCCAGATGAGTTTGGAAATCGTCCAAGGGGTCAGAAATTTTCCCGATTTGAATGTCAAATACGTCTATATCAAACGAATGCTGACTTAGAGTAATTCTTACTGATAGATTCTTAGCTATTTGATAAAGCTTGCGAGCTGGACCATGAGGTCCCTCTACTAATTCTTGAGACAACCAACCTTTTTCTAACAGGCACTGGAGGTGTTTTTGTATCGACTGTTGAGACCCTGTGAGCTCTTTAGCGAGTTGAAACAGATATTTTGGCTCTCGAGCGACCGATCGAAGGATATCACGTCTTATTTCGTTTCCTACTAATCGAAAAAATTCTTTTTCATTCAAAGAAAGCTGAGTCTCCCTTTATTATCCGTTTCTAACCATATAGGACGATATGAAGCTCGGCATATATATCTATGCAATGACCCATTGCTCTAGACAATGACCCATTGTATTAGAGGATTTGTGTCTTTATTGTCGCAGCTGGATTTGGTAACTGATGAAATTGCTATTCTTCTTCAAGAACATCATCGCTACTTAAAAAATCTGGATCTTGACTCATCATTATTCGCATTTCTTCAATAGACAAGACTTTCTTCTTTTTGGAGCTTAATTTCTCCTGAATAATGGCTTTTTGTTCTTCTAGTATTTCAGCACTAGCTTTTTCTCGTTCAAGCTGAACACGTTCTTTTTGGGCACGATTTTGTTCTCTAAAGATACTAGATTTTTCTCTCAGTGATTTATTCAACCCACGGAATTCATCCCGAAGAGTTCGTATTTCGTCTGCTCTCTCCAAGAATAATTTATGACAGGTATCAGCTTCATCTTTTGCTTTTTTTCCAGTATCATAGAGTTCGGTTAATTCTTGGTGTGACCTCTGGGAATTCTCCACTAATTCTTGGAAGTCTTTCCAACTATGATCTAAAAACCCTCTAAGATGGTTAATTTCCCTGTTAATTTCTTTTCGTGCCTTAAGCTTTTCAGTAGATACAGAGATGTCACCCAATTGCTCCATTAACATATTCACTTGCTCAGTTAGTTGTCGTTCTTCTGCAATCCCCATTCTGGAAGTTGTTTGTATTTTCCAATCTAAACTATCAATACGTTTCCGAAGACTGTAAGATTTTTTGATATCCTGCTCTGTGATATCCATTGATACTATCTCTTCCTGCAAGGATTTGGCTTTTTCTATAAGCTCCTTCATTTCTTCAAGAACACTACGACGAACTGCTTTTAGTTCTTGGATTGAGCGGTTATTTTTATCGCGTTGATCCTTTAATCCTCTTACTTTAGCAAAATTCTCAGATGCCAACTTATTGAGATTATCCCTCTCTTCACGTTTTTGATTTCGCTCTTTTTCCAATTTTCGGAGATTACTGAGTAAATCCGCTTTTTGATCTCGAAGTTGTACGATTTCTTCTCTTAAATTTCGTAGATCTTGAACTTCAAAAGCTTTCGTCATATATATCACATGTATAAAATTAAACCTTCAGTGCTTGGCACTGGTGTCAGTTTGATAGCAGAAAAACCCTTCAGACTCTACATCACTGAAAACCTCTGAAATATAAATTATCTTTGCAGGAATCTTCTGGATGTATTTTGACTTTTTGTAGTATCCTATTAGAAAAATCTTGGGATTTGAAACAATTGTTAGTTATAAAATAGAAAAAGAGACTGATAAACGAATCCTGCTGATAGTAAAGAAAGAGCGTTACTTAAGCTGTGTATGAATGATTAAAAAAATTTTGGTCCTATAAAAAGTCACCGTATCAGGTTTTTCAGTATCAGGTTCATAATTGAGATTGAAGTAAAGATATCCGTAACAAATCGCTTATTTACGAATGTAAACTTCACGAATTTAAGCGCATATGAAAAATCCTACAACGTTTGCAGCAATTTTCGACCTAGATGGAACCTTACTCGATTCTATGCGATCATTCAATAAGATAGTCATTTCTAATCTTGAAAAAACAGGAGTAAGTGTGACCCCAGAATCAATGGAGACAATTAGTGTTTATTTATTAAAAGAATTTCAAGTTCCTCAAACGAATAGTGGAATTAGACTTATATTCTACATTTTTTGGAGAATTGGGAGAGAAATGGGTCTGGGACGTTTAAAAGCTATTTATTTTGCTTTGAATTGCATTAGAAAAGTTAAATCTGTATATGAGAACGCCCCACTTTTCCCAGACGTAAAATTAAGTCTCTCTAAGCTAATAAACCATGGGTTTCAATTAGGCATCTGTACAAATGCTTCTCGTAAACAATTAGTAGAAACGATAGAAAAACACGGAATCAAGGAATTTTTTCATCCAGATGCTTTGATTTCAAGAGATGATGTGCTTAGAATTAAACCTGATCCCGAAGGGCTTCTTATGGCTATTGAAGCATGTTCAACGAGCCCTCAACATTGTTATTTTCTTGGTGATATGCCTGTAGATATTCTTGCGGGAAATGATGCTGGTATAGATACAATTGGTTTAACAACAGGATTGGTTAGTAAATCAGTATTACTTCGCTATAGCGCTCCTTCAACTGTTGTTGATTCATTAGAACAGGCTATATCATGGATTTTAGCTTCTAGGAATCTGGAACAAGATTTATGAGGCTAGAAGATATTGGCTAATAATTTACCTAAGCGACTGACTATTTTACTATGAGAATATCTAGGATAAATTTAATTTAAGCGTATTTCAAATGCACGAATAAGTGTGAAACTTGTAAGTTGCTCATTCTTGAACGAAAACAATAGTAAACATCATTATTAAAATAACAGGTGAATTAAAAATGAATAATTCAGATTTTAGCGAAGTTTTTTCAGAATTAAGTGTCTTAGGTAGGTCTGTTGAAGAAAAAATGTATGAATTTCTTCTCAAAGATATTCATTCAGATTTTATAGATTTGGTCAAATGGCAAACAAAAACTGGGGGAAAAAGACTACGTCCAGCTTTAACCCTCCTATTTGCGCGTGCATTTGGTACTTCAAGTAATGATCTCGAATCTAGATCTGCAGCTGCAGGTATTGAACTAATACATACGTACTCACTAATTCTAGACGATATTATTGATCGAGGAGATCTTAGACGAGGGAAAAAAACAACTAGAGCGAAATTTGGCGATAAATTTGCCATTTTAGCGGCAATAATTTATAGAGAAGCCATTTATGACGCCGCAAAAGCCACTGGTGAAAACTTTTCTAATACAATTGATGTGTATTCAAAAACAATCCGTCATTTAACAGAAGGAGAACGTTTGGACATTCTATTTGAACAGAAAGAAGACAGAGAAAATGAGTACTTTCAATCAAATCGATATATGGATGTAACCTTAGAAGACTATTTAGAAATGATTAGAGGTAAAACAGCAGCCTTATTAGCAGCTGCATGTAAATTAGGCGCTATGGTGGCTGGAGCTTCCCTAGATGAACAAAAATGCGCAGAGAATTATGGATGGGCTGCAGGTATAGCGTTTCAAATAGCAGATGATTACTTGGATATTTTTTCTACTGCAGATACATTTGGAAAGGTCATATTTAAAGATATAATTGAACAGAAATTAGGTAACTTCGTAATCGTGCAAGCTCTAAGATTATTGGATTCTACAGATGCTCGGATATTGAAAGATTGCCTAACCGATCAAAAAATTTCTGATGAAGAACGTATTAGCAAATGCAATCCTCTAATCGAGAAATCTAAAGTAAAAGAATTTGTTATGAATGAAGCGCAAAAATGGGCTAATGAAGCAAAGATGAACATTGCAAGGCTAGAATTTCGAGATAAATCCATGCATGAATTATTGGAACAAGTTGCCGATTTTTCGGTAAAAAGAGCTTTTTGATATTGATGTTTTAGCTGTTGACAGCCTTTTCCATTCTCTCTTCAATCCCCTCTATTTCTTCTAAGCCTGTTTTGAGAATCTTTTTTAGCTCAGTTATCTTGGTTTGTAGAATTGCAATTGTCTCTGCGTTCTCCTTTTGAGCAAGTTCTTGTCCACAGACGGTGCATAAAAATCCAAATTCAAATGCATCAGAAAAAGTAACTGGTGTATGTCCTTCTTCACATACATAAAGAAGGTTTCGTTGTTCATAGTCTAAGCGTTGCTTCAATTTCTTTATTGTTTGCTTCCGACGACTGACAATTAAGTCTCGAATCCTTTCCCAAATAGGTGACCAGTAATATACAAAATAACCCGTTTCTTTATCACGTACTCGTCGGTACCTTGCGAGAGATCTTTCATTTAATTTGTATAGTGATTTTCTAACTTCTTTGAGAGCAATCCTCGGAATATTGTTTTCTTCAGGGGCCTCAGTCTCTTGATTCTCTTGATCCAATCCCTCATTTAGAATATTCACAATGTCTTCATCAATAATTTCTCTTTTTTCTAATAAAATATTTAGGACTTGAACTGTAACTTCATCAGTTAACTTCAAAATAACGTCATCTAGTTGGGAATAAGGCACTTCTAAACCTTCTATATCTAGTTACATAAATTAAAGTGATTTACATATTACTAATAACATAAATGTAGCAGAAAAAAAATGTAATCGTTGGATGGTTAAAAGTTTTCGAGTTCTTTAAGTGCGGCCATAATGGATTGAGATTCGGGTTTCTTCATTTTAACGGTAGATGGCTCTATTAATCTATCCATGAGTGAGGCTAACGACTCTGATGATTCTTTCATCCGCATTCGGATCAACCCCAATTGAGCATCTGATTCTGCGACTACTACTAAAACTCCTCTTTCTCCACTTTGAGCGGTCAATATTTTGCCATCGGTGAATTCAGCCAACATAATACCAAGCTCCCCAAGAGTTAAGGCACTTCCTTGTTCTGCTGCACCGCAAAACACAGCAGAAGCAATCGCTCCAATACTTTCAAGATCAAATGCTCCCATAGTTGCTGATACTAATAGTCTTGAGGCTCTAGCAATCGTTAAACCTGTTCTATCACCTAGTAAAGTCACTTTAATTGATGTATCACTTTTTAATAGACGAGTTAACTCGCGGTGTATTTCGTCTCTTTGTTGCATCCAGTCTTCACCTAATTCTGTATAACCTTCTATTCATTCTTCCGCTCAACAATCCTTATTTTCCTTATTCCTTATATTCTTTTTCTTATATTTTCTGGGGTCTCATTTTAACTAACATTTTCAGTATTCTTTTACGCTTAAAGGATGACTATGACAATCACGAGAGCAATTACAGACCCAACCAAAAGTGCTAATAGTGTTCTGTTTTGAGTCAGTTTCCGAGATATTTTTGCCAAAGTAGATTGGATTTTTTGTAATTTTGATTGAACATCGGTAATTTTTTCATCAATACGGTCTATTTTTACCCCTTGTTCCTCAAGTCTTTGAGTCAGTGTTAGTAAATTTGATGAAATCTGATTCATCTGCCCATTTATTTGGTCCATTGAAGCTAAAAACGAATTTTCAAGCATTTGCAGCCTTTCCTCTAATGTTCCCACTTTTGAAGAGGTTATTGCCTCTCCAGGATAGGCAAGCTCGTATATTCTATTCCCAACCTCTTCTCCCTCAAGGGGAGCAGCATGGAGATCCATTGAATCAACAGATTCATCAATTTTAGATAATGTTCCCCTTAATGTATGCATTTTCTGTTTTGTATTCTTCAATTCAATTAATTTCTCATTTTGGGACCGAGTATTTTTAGATTGCATAAATTTCGGTAAATAAGTCATGAGTTTTGTCGAGAGTGGTCGTCGTTGAATTACCTGGTTGCTAAAACCGTTTGTCATATCTTCTGTCATTTCTTCCATAGACATTAGGACTGAGTCAAGTTCTTGAATGAAATCTTTAATCATTTCCTTTTCTGTTGGTTCAGCTGGTTTTTTAAACCATTTTGCTAATATATTTGTCAGTAAAGCCAAAAATTAAGCCTCAATCTCTTTAATATTGCTTTCTTTCCCTGTTACTTATTTAATGTTCTAAATGTTTATGATTAGGAATTCAACAGACAATAAAACCACATGAGAGTGATTTTGATTTCTTTTGATTATTACACGTGTAATTCCATATTTAAATCATTCTAATTGCCTTTATTCGAGAAATTTGTTTTATGCGTATTATTATTCTCTTTTAATCATTTTAAGGAATAATTGAATAAACTCGATTTAATTGAATCAGAGTTAAGAGCGAAAAAACAAGAATTACAAGGTTTTTGTGAATAAAAAGGTTCTTTTAATTATCTAAATTCATCAATTACATTTATTTGGGAATGTATTTATTCTGGTTTGAATTCGAAAGAATGAGTCCGTTTTTACACTTAGGAAAGAATTTAGAGGTAAAATAAGAGAACGTGTACTGGGTACTTTAATCACCGACGAATTGTATATCGGCGTTGAAAAAAAATAAAAACGTGGAATAACCATTGATGACAAGGTATTGCAAGTTACTAAAATTTACACCAATCTTCATATTACTTTTTGTGATTTTAACAAGTAAATCCAATATTATTTTGAATATCTCATCTTCAGAGCAAATGATTGATATTTCAAGTATTTCCAAAGAGGTGGAGGTCTTAGAAAAAGAGGTTCTAGAAATTCAAGGGACTGAAGAGAGTATCTATTTGATTTTCTTCGAAAAATCATCTGAATATACTAGTTTCACATCTAGATATGATACAGAGCTTAATTTTAACGGACTTTTAGGAGCTACAATCAAAGCTACTCCCCCCGAATTAGCTTCAATAGTAAGAGAGAATGCATATCTAGCATATCAGAACTTTTATCCTGTTACTTCGGGTAATAAGGGTAACTTTATTCCCAATTCTCAACACGATCAAAATTCATTTATTAATCCATCTGTTCAATCATTCACATCAGCTCAGGTTATTGGTGTAGATAAATTATGGGAGCTAGGTTATAAAGGACAAGGGACGACAATCTGTATAATTGATGAAGGTATAAATGCTAGTCATCCTGATTTTAGTTTTGCAAATGGTACATCCCGTATCAAAGCAGTAGAGGGATTTGTTAATACTACTTATGGTAATGAGAAAGATTTGGATAATATTGCAGGATCTCATGGCACATGGGTCGCTGGGATTGCCGCTGGTGGTGGAATTCAAACAGCGAGTAACCAAGGGATAGCTAATGAATCGTGGATTTTAGATGCCGATGTTGATGAAGGCCCAGAAGATCACTTAGATATGACTCTAATAGGTGAAATTGCTGCGATTAATTGGGCAATAGAAAATGATGTAGATGTCATTAATCGGAGTTATGGGATCTCAGATGGCGATGAAGCTTATTGGGACTTGATTTTATACCCTGGATATCAACTAAGATTAGCCACAATTCGTCAAGCAGCAAAACAAGGAGTAATTTTTGTACATTCCGCTGGTAATGATGGGGGAACTATGTATACAATCTCTGCTGATAATTTTGTAGATGAAATTACTGTTGGAGCAACAAATGAAGGAATGCAAGCAATGGCAACTTATAGCAGTCGTGGTCCCATCTGGAGGACAGATGCAGTTTCCCCTGATGTGGTTGCACCAGGTACTGCTGTTCCAACTCCCGCTGTGCAAAGTGGATATGGTACCCCTCAAGGTACATCATTTTCCGCTCCTCATGTTGCAGGTGTCTCAGCGATTCTTCTTGGAGCAATGAGAGAACATAATCTTGATGTAAACCCTGGAACGATAAAAGCTGCACTTATGGCTACTGCTACAGATATTGGAGTGGACCTAAACGCACAAGGCGCAGGTCAGGTTAATGCCTCAGCCGCGTATGAATATCTTTTGGCTGCTCCAAGAGTTGGAAATCATATACTAGCAGGAATCATCAATCCTAAAGAATTAAGGTTTACGAAATTTCCTAACGTGCTTCAAGGTTCCTACTTTTCTAAATTATTTTCGTTCACATCATCAGAAACTGTGAATGTGTCCATCCAGATAACTGGAAATCTTTCTTCAATTATTACGTTGAAAGAACAACAGTGGGTCAATGATTCTGAGTCCTTAATGAGTAGCCACAGTGATTTAGCAACAAGTAAATTATGTGAATACTTCTCACATGATATTGTTCTCGCAGTGAATGTTGCAGATAATGAGCCACTCGGGCTTTATTCTGGAGATATTTTGTTTCAAGTTAATTCTACAGAAATCCAACGGATTCACTTCACAATAAATGTGGAACCTGCCAAACAAAAAGTATTATTTTATACTGGGAATAGACCAGTGTTTTCATATAATACCAAGGGAGAATTTCTGGATCTAAAAATAGATTTAAGTAAGCAAGGAATAGTTCTTAACGAAAATAACTCTGAGATTACTCCTCAAGCTCTTTCTAATTATGATGTCCTTTGGTTTGCTGCCGATAATCGTACAACTCAAACGTGGGAATATGTATCAGCAATTGATTTAGTAACATCCGAAGATACTTTAACTGTTCTATCAGCATCCGAACAATCCGCAATCACTTCATTCGTTAGTAGTGGAGGGGGGCTAATACTCACACCTTATACCACCCCGATAGGAATGGAAAATATGATGAAAAAATGGGGCATTCAGACAAGTGAATTATCGCCGTATTTAGGTACTATTCCTGGCCAATTAACTCATTTCAATTCTATTGGTACATCAACAGAGTATTTTGATGCATCTGGATCCTATTTTGAGTTGACAAAAACTGCGACCCCACTTGCTTATCTGAACAAACGGGAGAATGTTGTAATGGCATCCTATGATTATCCCCTAGGTGGAAGAGTCGTTGTTGTATCGGGAAGTAATTTTATTACCAATCGTGGTTACAATAATGAGATAAATGAAGGTTTTGAATATAAAAACTCACTTTTTAATAATCTTTTAGTAAAAGATATTCTAACTTGGGCTAATACAGAATCCCAATTATTTGGGTTGTATACATTAACTGATGATAGTGTAACTGTTTCACTTCACACATCAACGAATTTTGTACCAAATAATTCAGTTACCATTTCTGGATCTTATCGAAATTCTGCATTTGGTGTTGAGTCCGATATAACAACAGAAATACCAGAAACTGGTTTAAATGGTTGGTATAATTTTACTTACCCACTAACTCAAGGAGTGCATCTTTTCAACTTTACATGGAACTCTGAAGTTGTATCTTTTGAAATTATCACCGATGAAACTTCACCCGTCATTGGAATGTTTGGAATGGAGAACAATTCGTTCCTGACGGAAACTACTGAAATTATATTCTGGTTCCGCGATGATGGATCGGGTATCGATCAATATTCTGCGGAAATGACTCTCGATGGTAATAAAATTGGATTTAATGATCCCAAAATAAATATTACAGGTTCAGGATATTACATAGAAAAAGACCTTACTCCAGACAATTATGAAACAGGTTCCTACACTATCCGATTGATTGTTTATGATTTCGCAGGAAATTCAGCCTCAATTTCGTTTGTTTTTAACATAGGAACGGTAACAGAGAAAACTAAGACAAGTCCAGGTTTTCAATGGGATTTCATGTTGTGGTCGTTGCTATTAAGCCTTGTAATTCTGAAAAGATCTAAAAATCTAAGGCAAAATTAGAAAGATACTGTTGATAAGAAAAAAGGGAGAAATTCTTTTTTTGTTTCTTTCTTACCTCTTATGAACTATCTGAATCAGTTCTTCTTCCTCTAACTGCCACCAAATTCCCATCTTTGTAGACTTTCTCTGCAAGGTTGATACCGTAATTATATGCAAAGAATCGATGATTAGGAGCATTAAAAATAACAATATCTGCTTTTTTTCCTACTTCTATTGAACCAATTTCATGAGCTCGATCTATTGAGTGGGCTGCATTTATAGTCGAAGCAGTTAGGGCTTCAGCTGCAGTCATCTTCATACGAAGTACTGCAAGCGTCATCATCATTTGCATCGATTCACACATGTTTGCCGCACTCACGTCTGTTGCTAAAGCAACAGGCATTCCACGATCGATTATTTCGCGCGCAGGTGCGTATTTATTCACATAACAAAACGGGGATGTTGGTAAAAATACAATTATCGTCTTTTGTCCTTGAAGGGCGTCTACTTCTTCTAGAGGAGTCCAAATTAAATGATCGACTGACACAATATCCCCTATTTCAGCAGATAGTCGAGTCCCTCCGCTATGAGCCAACCAATCACAATGATTCCGTAGTTTCAAGCTATGTTTTCGAGCAGAGAGTAGGATTCTACGAGTTTGTTCAAGATTATAATACCCTTTTTCACAAAACACATCAGCATATTCTGCTAGATTCCTTTTTGCGATCTCAGGAATCCATTTTTCGACAATTTCACTTACTAATAAATCAGAATTATCCTCATATTCTGGTGGGATACCTTGAGCAAGAAAAGTGGGAACTAGATCCAGTGGATGAGATTCGTTAAGTGATTTAATTATTTCCAGTTGTTTAATCTCTCCGTGGAAAGTCATTTCATATCCGCTTTTAGCTTCAATCGTTGTTGTCCCGTGAATGAGCATTTTATCCAATATTTTGGAGGTTATTCTGATCTGATCCTCAAAACTGGTCTCAGATGTCAATTTGAGGGACTTATTCATTCCTCCTCCCTGTTCTTTTATTTCTAAATATGAGATTCCTAATACAGCCATTTTTTCTAATTCATCTTCTCTGGTTCCTGCAAAAACTAAATGAACATGAGGATCTATCAATCCTGGTGTTACTAATTTATTTGTGGCATCAATAACTTCATATCCTTCATCTATTTGTCCTAATACTTCATCTGTTGCGCCTACAGCCACTATTTTTCCATTTTTAACAGCTACCGCTCCATTATTCACAATTTGTAGGTCCTTCATCTTTTCTTTAGTACGAGGAGTTTCGCTTGAACCAGCTAATGTCACTAGTTCATTTGCATTAATTATGACAAAATCTGCTTGTATTACCATTCATATTCCCACTGGTAGTATTTTAAACATCGATATATCTATCTCTTTCCCATTTATGAACATAAACACTAAATTCCTTCCATTCACTCGTTTTTAGTGTAACGTATTTTTGAACAAATTTTGAGCCAAGGACATCATCAAAATATCTATCCTTTGAAAATTCGAATATTGCTTCTCCAAGATTTCCCGGAAGCACTTTAATTCCCCTGTTTTTACGTTCATTTTCAGACATGTCATAAATATTCTCTTCAACTGGAGTAGGGGGCTCTAACTGTAATTTAACACCATCTAAGCCAGATGAAAATAGCCCTGCGTAAGCTAGATAAAAATTGCAGGATCCGTCAGTAGGACGATATTCCAAGCGAGCCGCTTTTTTACTACCAGGGGGAATTCTAATAAGGGTTGATCGATTATAGTTAGCCCAAGATATGTATACAGGGGCTTCCCAGCCTGGCACAAGCCGTTTATATGAATTAACAGATGGATTTGTTAATAATGCAAGGCCTTTCGCATGGATTAATATTCCCGCTAGGAAATTTCGGGCTAATGGACTTAATTTTGCGTTTTCACTGGAATTGGAAAATAAATTTAGCTCTTTTTCTTGATCTCGAAGATTAATATGAGTATGAAGTCCAGCACCATATTCTCCATGAAACGGTTTTGGCATAAATGAAGCAATGAACCCATATCTGTTCGCCATCAGTTTAGTAATAAACTTGATCAAATATATTGTGTCTACCATCTGTAAAGCTTCGGAATATGGAATATTAAATTCACTTTTGCCTGCTGGAACTTCATGATGGTGCTTCTCTATAAAAATCCCAATGTTTCTTAATGCTTCAGTTATTTTGTGACGTAGCTGCGTTCCACGATCTTTAGGAGGTGAAGCTAAGTAGCCAGCATTATCAATGAGTTGAACTTGTTGATCTTCCCCTTCTTCAAACAGAAAAAATTCTATTTCACTAGAAGCAATTCCTATCACATTTGGGCCTAATTGATCTTGGAGAGAGGTAAGAACTTTTCTTAGTATGAATCTTGAATCTAAACTAAAAGGTATGTTTGAATCAGGTTCAAAAATGTCGCAAACTACTCGTGCAACATTATATTCAAATAATTTAGGAGGTAAAATCATAAAACTATTCAAATCGGGAACAAGTTTAACATCACTCTTACTTACATCTACAATTTTACTTAGTGAGGAACCATCAGTATGAATCCCATCTTTTATTATCTGAGATAGAGCTTGAGAAGGTACCCAGAGTGTGTGTAAAATTCCAGATAAATCGGTGAATTGTAAAGCTAGTTCTTTAACCTCTTTCTCTTTAATTAGCTCAAGAGCTTTTTTCAAATCCATTATTCTATCCACTCAAGAAATTTCTAATTGCATATTGGTTTTTTTTGAATTGTTTAAGTTTTGTGACATCTGAATTGTTCAAATATATTATATGCAGAGATTGGTTTTTCTGTTTATGGTCTGATTTCATTCTTAAAATTACCATTACAGATTTTCTAGAAGAGAAAATATCATTAAGGCCTTACAATCTTCTCTAAACGACAAGATCAGCCATTAAAAAGAATCAGGATGATTATAAATGATGGATAAGGAAGGACTGAAGCAAAAGATCATTCAAGAGGCAAAGGGACTTGAATCATATATCATTCAAACCCGTCGATACATCCATATGCATCCAGAAACTCTATATGAAGAAGAAAATACTGCAACATTCATTGAAAGCGAATTAGGAAAGATAGGCCTACAATCACAACGTATTGTTGGAACAGGAGTTCTTGCTGTCATTGAAGGGTCATCGAAAGGGAATACAACGGCATTACGGGCTGATATCGATGCTTTAAATATTCTTGAAGAAAATTTTACAGACTATAAAAGTCAAATTGAAGGTAAAATGCATGCTTGTGGTCATGATGCACACTCCGCTTGCTTATTGGGAGCAGCTAAACTGATGTACAAATATCGTGAGCAACTTTCTGGAAGCATCAAACTCTTGTTTCAACCTGCAGAAGAGGGAGGCGGAGGTGCTAAGAAAATTGTGGAAGAAAATCACCTTAAAGATGTTGATACAATATTTGGAATTCATGTTTGGAACCCACTGCCTTCAGGTGTTATCGGAATTCGTAAAGGGCCTGTTTTCGCCTCGAGTGATCGATTCGAGATAAAAATTATTGGAAAGGGAGGTCATGCTGCAGCTCCTCAGCAAACAGTTGATCCTACAAGTGTCTTAGTAGATATCTATAATGCGTTACAAAAACTCATCCCCCGTGAAGTGGATCCTTTTGAACAAACGGTGTTATCTCTTCCAGTCCTAATGGCCAGTGATGCCCATAATATTATCCCCAATCAAGCAATCATTCAAGGAACTCTCAGAACTATGAATTCTGCAGTAAGAAAATATCTAATTCAGCGAATAGAGCAGATAGTAGAGGGTTATTGTGTTGCTTGGAGATGTAAAGGAATAACAGAGTTCGATCCAATGGCTTATCCTGCAGTAATAAATGATGAAAAAACTGTGGACAATATCACACCACTTCTTCAAGATGTTGGCCAAATAGTGAATATGGATCAAACTATGGTAGGGGAGGATTTTTCATTTTATCTTCAGGAGACAAAAGGTGCTTTCATTACACTAGGGATTCAGAATAAGGAGAAGGGGGTGATCCATCCCCACCATCATCCGAAATTCAATGTAGATGAGTCAGTTCTTTGGAAAGGAACTGCTATTTATGCTCTCATGGGATTTTACCATTTCTTTTATGATAATCTATAGCTTAAATTCTTTTATCAATGAAGCACACAGTTCAATATCAGGAGCCAGCTCACGATCTTGATTCATCTTAGGAACACGTGATCTAATAGCTCTGTATACTTCTTTACACTGAGGTGAGAGTTTATCTTCAATATCGGCGATATCTATCGCTTGACCTGCACATAGTAATTCAATAGCTAAAATATATTGCAGATTATTTACAATTTTAAGGATTTTATTTGCCGCGTTCATACCCATACTTACATGATCTTCTTGATTTGCAGAGACTGGTATAGTATCAACAGAGGCTGGTGTAGATAATTGTCTATTTTCAGAGGTTAATGCAGCTGCAGTATATTGAGCAATCATAAGTCCGGAATTAATTCCAGTATTAGAGGTCAAAAAGGCGGGTAAATTACTTAACGTTGGATTCAATAATCTCTC
>DXJL01000094.1 GCA_019057635.1 Candidatus Heimdallarchaeota archaeon | reverse complement strand
TTTTGTATATGGTGTAACAATTACCTTTTCAACTGAATTTAAACCCTCTACCACTTTTCTTACATTGGGTAGTAGATCAATTGATACCCCTTTGTAGAAATAACCATCAGATACGAACAGCACTTTCGGTCTAATCTGGCCTAGTCGATCAAGTACAGCATCTGAACCTAATTCTCCACCCGTAGATGCCCAAGTTGCTCCTAAACTAGTTGCAGCTAGCATTGCGATGATAGTTTCTATTAAATTAGGCTGGTAAGCAGCCACAAAATCTCCTTTTCTTACTCCCATTTTTCGCAATGAAGTTGATAGCTGAGCAACTTTTAGATTAAGTTCAGAATATGTCATTACTTCACGATATTTGGTTTCTCCACGAAATATGAATGCATATTGATCATCTTTATACCTTAGCAAATTCTCAGCAAAGTTTAGTCTCGCTCCTGGAAACCATTCGTTACCAATGAATTGATCTAGGTTTTCTCCGACTTGAGTGTACTTACATGAGGAAATTATTTCTGTAAAGTCCCACAAAGTTGCCCAAAAATCCATCGTATTATTTGTTGACCATCCATGAAGTTGTGAATAATTTGATAACTGTAAATTATACTTCTTATTTACATACTTCATGAAACGAGTCATATTTGAGTTTTTAATTTGCCTTGCTGATGGTTTCCATAACAGTTTTGCCAAAGAAAGTGACTCCTACAGATTTAGATTACCCAATCAGATATATTAAATTTCGTGATAGTATTTTCTTCTCTATTTGTATCGTAGATCCCAGCATTTAAACGGGTAGTAATGAGGTAAGAATCCAAACAAATAACAAACTATTGAATACAGCTCCAGGTACGATAGAGTTACTTAGACGATACCAGAACCATGAAATCAACGATCCAGCAATGATAAATAAACCCAGTACCCAATAAAATTGTATGGATAGCGTGATTAATCCACCTGGTAACAAGTTAATACCAAAAATTATCCGTGGGATGTAAATACAACCAACTACGAGAAAAAATGGCCAAACCTTCGCTACAAGTAATCGGCCCATTTGTATAAGATCATCTCGGAATGCAGATTCATTTTTTGATGCAGTAAGATCCGCGTGAAAAAACAACCCATCAATAAGGAAATATATCAGGAATAAAGGCAAGAGAATTACAAAACTCACAATTCTAGGAAAAATCAGCAAGTTTGAGAAGAAAGCAATGATAAATCCCAACTGGATTGAGAAAAAATTGTCTAAAATAAACATAATCCCATAAAGGCTTGCAATAATACCACAAACAAGACCAACACCTCTTTTCACCCACCATACTCGTCTATCCTTCTTCAAAACTTCCCTAAGAGAATGGTTCATTTCAAAATAGGAAGAAAATAAGTATATAATAGCAAACAGAATAGAGTTGATCATAAGAAACCATAATGCAATAGAAGGCGCGAATGTCATCGGGGGAACAGGAATAAATGTTCCTATCAGCATTACTGGAAAATATAGCACGATTACCAAGGATCCCCAAACTAGACCTGTCTTTTTGAGAGAGGGTTTCTCAAAATCCAATTTATGTGAGGACTTTTCCTCTTCAAACGCATTAGTGTGATAGATCAACGATGCAATCGAAAGAAAGAGACAAATGATTGAGATGAGAGTAATAAGCGAGGTAACATCCCGAAGAGGGAAAATTAAATTGCTATGCGGGATAAAATATTCATCCACGTAACCGTCTACTTTGAGAGCCGTTTGCATCCATTGTATTGTTTCAGTTACAATAAGCGGATCGATTGGTTCGAGAATATGGATAGTACTGGAAATAACTAATCGTCGTGCATCCTGTCTTTCTGGTTGAAAACTCCCATAAAAGGCATCATTTGGCACAACAGGATTAGTAGTCCCAAATATTTCCATTAAATCTGTTGTCAGAAGATTAACATCGGTAAAAAATTCATCATACTCACCTACAGCCACTAGTAAGTTTTTTGGGAAGGTAGAGTTGTATTTTCCGCTATTTGTTCCATTAACACTAAGATCGGGAAGTCCTCCAATCAACACCGTTGCAGAAATATTTCCATGCTTAAGGGCTGTAGCCCATGCTGCCCACGCTCCCATGCTATGTCCTACAATACCGATTGAATTGCTGTCAGCATAAGGTAAAGTATCAAGATACTCAATAGCAGATATTATACCAAGAGAAGAGTCATCTTTTGAAGGCTCTGAATTCCCATGGCCAGCTAGATCTAGTGCAAGTGCAATAAAACCACGACGGCCTAACTCAAGAGCCATACCGCTCATAGTATGCTTGGAATTTGAAAAACCATGGGCGCAAACAACAGTAGGAAGAGGGTTATCTCCAGAAGCATCTATGGGTTTATATAGCAACCCCGTTAGATACGAATTCTCATTAGGAATCTTGATTAATGAAACATCGACCAATCCATAGTTCGTATTAAGCAAAAAGATCGAAATAAGCCCTGATCCACTGAAAACCAGCAAAATGCTCAATATTAGATAAGATGATTGATTTTTTTTCTGTTCAGGCACGATAAACCCTTCTGTATTCACTATCAACTAAATGATAGATAACAAGTCTGATTGAAGGAAGGCTTTTTGAGTTTTTTTTGACTCTTCGTAGATTTGTCGAAATCTTCTAACAATGCTGCACTCAAATTACTTAACGTGAGTTAAGCAATGCTCTCCTCAGAGAAAAATGTTAGGAAAAAAACTTAAAACTTACATGATAACAAAGCCCCCACATGAATCGTTGATTCAGAATATACCTAAAAATAATTGGAGATATAATGAATGGCAAAAACAAGATTTGAAGAAGGAGATTTATGGGTAGATATTGACCTAGATCTATGTACAGGTTCGGGAGAATGCGTAGATGTATGCCCCGAAGAATGCTACGTGGTTGTCGATGGCAAAGTTAATGCTAACAACATAGGTGCTTGCATAGAATGTGCCGCATGCGACGGAGTATGCCCCAACGACGCCATCCTTGATCAGAACTCTTGGTAAAGTTTCCTTAATTTTCCTCTAATTAGGGGAAATTTTCTTTTCCCTAAGTCTATTTTTTTCTTCTCTAAACGTGAGATAAGTTACCAGCTTATACAGATATTTAAAGGCAAGATTAGAGAAATTATTTATATTGTAAAAATGCCTGACATGTGTGTACGGGGTAATAAATGTCAATTAAGAGAGCAATGTATGAAATCGAAACTTCACAGGGGATGGCTGGCCTTTATCATGTCACACGATTATCTTCTGGTCCTCCTGTGCTTTTTGTCCACGGGTTTGGCTCGAATGCCGATATTTGGTTCACTTATCCTGATTCCCTTGGAAATTTTTTAAAAAAACAAGGAATGGATTGTTGGTCACTGCGATTAAGCAACGCAACAACTGGAAATATTTCATCTCTCGCGAATGAAGATCTTTACGTAGCGATATCCTTCATTCATGAAAAAAGAAATCAGGAAATCTTAGTAGTAACCCACTCAATGGGAGGAATTATTGTTCGGGTTCTCACGAGTCCACAATTTGAGCATCCATTTCCCTTGGCGACATTGGAATCCAAAATTCGCGGAGTGGTCCTCCTCACTGTCCCAAACCACGGGGCAGAAATTGGGGATATACGAAAATTAGAAGAATCCGCTCATCAACTACGTAACTACCTCAAGTGGGAAAGATCAAGTTCTCCAGATTTTGATCTTGGGTTTATTCAACTCACGTCTAAAAGCACTTTAATTCAGAATTTGAATAAGCCCCCAATGTTAAATCCCAATATTACCTGGTTAAACGCTGTAGGCAAACATGATCACATTGTTCCATCAAAAAGTGCTTCTTTTTTACCTACGGAAGTAACTATTCCCTCATTTGAACAACGTGGATTTGATAGTGATCATATGGTCTATCCATTTGCAAAC
>DXJL01000093.1 GCA_019057635.1 Candidatus Heimdallarchaeota archaeon | reverse complement strand
CGAATTTGATCGGGTGTTAATTTAGAAACAGTTTGCACAATTTTTAGTCTAGGTAGAGCTTCTACTCCCAGAGGTGTTATTTCAACGATCGTTTTTTGTCGCTCTTTTGTTTCTACAAGCTTTCTACGAAGGAGGTGGTTCAAAATTTGTTCTTGTATTTCATTGGAGGGATTATCCGCGATTACATTGAGCGCTTCTTCTAAGGTTTCGTTAATTCGTTGTGTTGCTTCAGTTAGAGAAACTTGTCCTTTTTCGATAGTGATAATCTTTTCTTTCCGTAGTTGGCCAATAGCAGCATTAACCGCCTGTTTTGGAAGACCTGTTACATTCGCAATGCTTGCGAGTGTTATAGTCTTCTTACTTTGTAAAAAGTTTAAAAGTTCATTCTCTGGTAACCCTGCTTCTATTACTCTTTTTCCTTCTGATGTTAATTCTATTAGAGTCATCAGTGAGGTGAGTCGTGAGACTAAATCCTTGGCCATAAGTTGAAACATAAGTAATTCAGTTTTTGCTCTTGGAATGTTTAATATTTTAGCCAAATCATCTATAGTTTTTTGTTTATGTTTGTGGACTGTCTTTAATAGAAGGTACATTTCTTTAGTTATTGAAAGGGATTCGTTGTTCACTTTACCAAACTCCTTGTGCTGAACTATTATGTCTCTTGTTGATAAGACTTGAACCCGAAGTAGTTGTTTAAACCTTACGAAAATCAATTCTCAAGTTAATGAATTCATATAAAGGTTATTTAATGAGAATATATTGGCTATAAGGTTAAGTCATTGAAGATTCACTCAACAGTCGAGTGAAAATACTTCAAATAACTACATACAAGGATTTCAATAGGTAGAGAGTGAAGAAAAAGAAAAAGAAATATATTGGCTGTATTTTCGTATTCTTGATTTTTCCAGCTTTGAGTAATATGTTAACTTTTCAAACAAGTGGAAAAATAAATGATAATACCTCCATTGCAATTATTTTTGCAACAGGAGGACTTGGCGATAAAGGTTTCAATGATGCTGCTTATCAAGGATTGGTTCAAGCAAATACAACATATACAGGCCAATTCAACTTTACATACATTGAACCCAGTACTAATGATGAGTTTGCAGCTATTCAACAAACTTTGGCGAGTGAAGGGTATGATTTGATCATCTGTGTAGGGTTCATACAAGCGAATTCTTTGGACCAAACGGCATTAATGTACCCTGATCAGCGATTTACCCTGATTGACAGTGTAGTAAATCGTCCAAATGTATCTTCAATCACATTTAAAGAACAAGAGGGGTCATTTTTGGTAGGTGCAATGGCAGCAATGATCACTCAGACCAATAAGATTGGTTTCTTCGGTGGAATGAATCTCCCACTAATTAATAAGTTCTTGGCAGGATACGAACAGGGTGCGATGTTAATGAATAGTGGAACTGATTTAACCGTAACTTTTACCCCTAATGCATCAAATCCATTTGGTGATGCATCAAGTGGAAGGCGTGTGAGTGAACGATTATATAGTGAAGGTAACGACATTGTTTATACAGCAGCTGGTGTATCTGGTCATGGTGTTATTCAAACCGCTAGTGATTTTTCTGACGTTTATGCCATTGGTGTTGATCAAGATCAGGATTATCTTAACCCAGGTAAAGTTCTCTGTTCAATGATAAAAAAAGTTGATTCTGCTGTTTTTGATGCCATTGAGGGGATAATCCAGGGTACATGGATTTCGGGTCATACAGAACTAGGTCTGGCTGAAGATGGAGTTGATATTAGTCCAATGACTTATACTAATGATCTCAAAACAGGTTATTTTAGTTACAAGGGCATTAATCAAACTCGCTGGGAGTGGATTGCGGATATTAAACAAAATATAACTGATGGTACAATCATTGTATCTGATACTCCTTCCTTCACTCCATATTTTCCGTCAGTAGCAATGATATTTGCTCCAGGTGGAATAAATACAGATCCTCTTAATTCGATTGGGTACAACGGTTTGGAAGAAGTAATCAATAATTACTATGGTTCTTTCCTCTATAAATATGTGGAACCTGCTACGACTGCAGAGATCCAAATGTATCAACAGAATCTGGCAGCTGAGGGTCATGATTTGATAATTTGCTATGGATTTCTTCAGACTGCATATTTAGATGTGTTATCCAACCTCTATCCAAGTCAGAGATTTATCCTAATTGATGATGTTTTAATTAAGCCAAATGTAGCTTCTTTCACGTTTAAAGAACAGGAGGGTTCATTTCTCGTCGGTGCAATGGCAGCTATGACCACTCAAAGTAATAAAGTTGGCTTTTTGGGTGGAATGGATATTTATCTAACAAACAAATTTCTCGCTGGATATCAACAGGGGATCAAATATATTAGAGATGATATTACAACGACAGTAGCATATAGCCCCGATCCCGCTTATCCATGGACGGATATTCCAGGTGGAAAATTGGTAGGAAGTCAACTTTATGATCAGGGTCATGATATTGTTTATGCAGCAGCAGGAGTTACAGGCTTAGGTGTAATGGAAGCAGCATCAGAACGGACGGGCTTTTATGCCGTCGGTGTTGATTATGATCAAGATGACCTCTTTCCAGGAAAAATCTTGTGTTCGATGCTTAAAAAGTTTGATACAGCAGTGTACAAAGTAATCGAAGATTTCCTCCATGGTTTATGGTCTGCGGGTAACTTTGAATTGGGTTTAGCTGAAGATGGTGTTGATATTAGTCCGATGATGTATACAGCAGCCATTCGGGATGGATTATTCACAGTGGATTCTGTCACTAAAACTCGTTGGGATTTCATCTCAGACATCAAACAAATGATAATAGCTGGCATACTATCGGTTACTGATACACCTGATTGGTCTTCACTGTCTATGTTTGTACCTACTCTGAGTACAACTACAACAACGGTAGCATCTGAAACTACTGTAACAACTACGACTTCAAAAATAAAACCGACAACAGGCGATGAAACTACTCCTACATCAACTATAACAAGTTGGCCTAGTTTTATCCCATTATTCGTCCTCTCGTTTTTAATTATCATTAGAAAACGAAGAAGAAGATGAGATTAAATTCTAAAAATTAAGAGGAACAATAGCTATCTAGTAAGGGAACTCTTCCCACCTTTACTAAGACGATTTATCGTTCCTTTCCCTCTTTTTTCCATAAATAAACTAACCTAGAGCAAATTCAATAATATATACACTGATAATTTATAACAAATCTATAAAAGACTTACATCACTATATTGATTACCTGAAGTCAATAATTTGTTTCATGATTAGAGTGGTGATCTACCCAGATGGAAAAATCAATGTCCCTGATAAAGTTGTATGGTCCCGGAATCCCGTTTGCATTAAGAATATTAGAACATTTCAAGGCTGAACTTGTCACGGGTAAAAATATGAAACTTGTTTCAAAAATTGCGCATGCTCGCCCCTATATTGGAGAGGAAGCAGATTATGAATTTGTATGGAAAAATGTACCAAAAACACTTGACATTTTATCATTGATAGAGATATTAGATGAAAAATTAGTTGAAAGTGAAGCTAAGTATTCCATAACTACGAAAGTTCCAGAAGAAGACATCCTAATTTACAATTTTGACTCTCCCAAAGTAAAAGGAGTTGCTTACACTTTCTTCCGTATATACGGTCCAAGCTTGTCACAAGCAGTAAATATCTTGAACAATGAGATAACAGATAAAATTCCTGGAATTCAACCCTCTAAGGGTATTCTACTTGGCAAATACGATTATGTGATTGAATGGTTGCGAATCCCTTCGGTAAGCGACATAATTGGCCTTCTTGAACGAATTGATTCTGTTCTAAAGGAAACTGGGGTGATATACAATGTTACTACTAAAAGTAAGCTTAAGCTACATACGGACCCTCTAGATAAAAATCAAGAAAAACCAATTATGGAAATTGGTGCACCTTCTCCGAGCTTTACAATTGAAACAGTATCTGATGATAATAAATAAGGTGTCTTTCCATGAAGAAAAAAATTATAGCTGAACTATCAACTTATCCAGTGGGGGAAGGGACGAGTTTAAGTCAATATGTAAAGAAAGCTGTGGATATAATTGACAGATTTCCAGATATTCGTGTCGTTCATCATCCTATGGGAACTGTGATTGAAGCTGATGACTTGAGTCAAATTTTTGAAGTAGCTCGTCTAGCTCATGAAGCTATTCTATCTACGGGGGCCAAACGGGTAATAACACAACTAAAAATTGATGATCGCAGAGACAAAGTCAGAAAGATGGAAGATAAAGTTTCTGCGGTAACTAAGTAATACTTTATTTACTCTAACCAAGTTTCATGGACATGAAGCCAATTTAAATTATTATAGTTGTTGGGAGCATCCTTGAAAATAGCCGTACTCAATCTCCCTCTTTTATCTGAGTTATTCTCATGCCACTCTTCATAAGTTACAATGTAAATTGAGTTAAATTCTCCTTTATAAATGTAATTTTCTATCCATATTCTCATTGGATTTTTTTTGGGATCTCGTGACCCATATGCGTCCCATATCCCCTGGATAACGTCATTTTTCATTCTCTCTTTCCCATCTGGAGATATTAAAACAAACATTGGATGGAGTACTGTTGTTAGTCGTTGGAAGATTAGATTAGATTTGTGCAGTTCACCATTAAACCACTTTTGAAAGAAGGTGTGGAGGTCCTCTACTTCAGATTGACAGATAGATTTCATAAATTTCTCCAAAAAAAGGAAGAAGGAAGTGAGGTTATTTGTCAGACCCTAATGCCTTAAATAATTGGCAGATTGCCACCACGAAAAAGCAATATGCCCAAAATTGCATGGTTCCCCAGAAATCATGATTTTTAAAGATGTCTCCAACAATTCCATCTGTAGTGAACATAAACTGATTGAAAAACAATCCATCCGCAAAATCTATAGGATTAGCTGCTGTTACAGAAAAGTCCAATACTGAAAACGCACAAAGTGCGATAAAAACAACTTGAATCAGTGAAAGTGATTTATAACCCATATTTTATTCCTCATTTACTTTGTAAAGGCACTCTCTTGCCTATTCCATCAACAAAAGCAACAGAGAATTTAAAGGTTTCTCAGATTAGTTACTTTATTTGAAGTACTTGTCCCAGAAATTCAAATTGTAATCAATCTGGAAGATTTCTAAATGGCAAACCAAAAAAGACGGAAAAAAACCCGAACAAGCTCTTTTGGTTCATCAAAAAGAGAAAGCCACGATTCTTCCCTTTTTTATAACAGTAAATTATATCAAAATCAACCGATAGAAACTTCATCTACACAGATAGTAAATCAATTTCCATCTGAGTATGAGAATAGTATTTTTTCTAAGTCAGCAGAAAGAATGAAAGAAATTCCTGCTAATAGCATTCATTTAATGATCTCTTCCCCTCCTTATAATTCCTCTAAGGAATATGATGAGGATTTAAGTTTAGGAGAATACCTAGCATTCTTGAATCGTGTGTGGACTGAAGTCAAACGAGTTCTCATTCCTGGAGGGAGAGCGTGTATCAATATTGCAAGTCTCGGCCGAAAACCATACATTCCGCTCCATTCCTACATTATCAATACTATGGATCAACTTGGATTTCTCATGCGGGGAGAAATCATTTGGGATAAATCAGCCAGTGCAGGCACATCTACCGCTTGGGGTTCTTGGAAGTCAGCTTCCAATCCTACCCTTAGAGATGTTCATGAATATATTCTTGTTTTTTCCAAAGGCGTCTATAAAAGAAATAAAACCGATAAAAGTTCAGACACAATAACACGAGATGAATTTCTTACAAATACCAAGAGTATGTGGACATTTCCAACCGAATCAGCAAAGAGAATCGGTCATCCAGCCCCTTTCCCTGTTGAATTACCTTATCGTTTGATTCAATTATTCTCATTTCAGGGAGATATTGTATTGGATCCGTTTATGGGGAGTGGTCAAACCGCTATTGCTGCAGTAAAATCCCAGCGTCGCTTTGTCGGATATGAGATAAACCACGAATACGTGGATTTAGCTAATAGACGAATTAACCTATTTAAAGAGGAGCAAAGGCGCAAACAGTTGGATGATTTTCTTCCCTCCCTCAACGAAAAAGCAGAATAATCTTAAAACTTTAGTTATTTCATAAAATACCCAAAATCATCTAGTCGTAAGGGTTTAGGTGTAACTAAATGTTCTGCATACTCAACACCTATCCGTGAGCCAAGATTCCGATTCCATTCGAGAATCACACTGGGGAAATGTCTCAACCCCTGTGTAGCTTTGGGTTCAAATCCTTGCGATTTATATACTAGAATAGCTTCTTCTTTAAGATCTATAGTATTTGTGATATCTACAAAGAAAGAGGTATAATTCTCAGGGTGAAGATCAATGAAACGAACGGGGAAATATAACAACGATTTAATTCTATGAACAGGCAAATTATTAAAGTATTTTTCCCATTTTGTCAATCGACTGTAGAATGTTGCAGCTTCCACAATTTGTTGAGCTTGACTATGATCTGGAGAAGCTAACAATGTTCTACCATACATGGTAATGACAATTTTTGGACGCCATTGACGAAAAATAGTTGCTAGTGTACATCTTGCTTCAAAAGTATCAAATAGGCGACGATTTGGCAAATTAAGAGTGACTCGTTCTACCCCAAGAATTTTTGCTGATTTTTGTGCCTCTGCTAGCCGTTTATCGGCATAATCATCATCATAATCTTCGGGACTTCTATATTTTTCATTTAGAGGGGTAGGTTCCGCATTAGTCAGGTCAATAATTCCAGTTCTAATACCACTGCGCGCTAATTTCGCTAGTGTACCTCCGACTCCTAATTCTACATCATCAGGATGGGCTCCAATTGCTACTACTTCTATTGGTTCTTCAGACATTATGTACTCCTCATTCCAATATCATTTGACTTGTTACTCGACTTCTTCCCTTTAAATTTCCTTCATTTAAGGCAATTATAAAATATCTATGATTCTGATTTCAAGAACTTACGAAAGCGGATCATTCATCTTTAACTTCATAAGACACATATTGCATTAGAGGATCGGAGATTCCTGTGAACGCTCAAAAACCAAATCATCTAATGAATGAAACCAGTCCTTACCTTCTTCAGCATGCTTATGATCCTGTTGACTGGTATCCGTGGGATAAAGGCTTAAAAAAAGCAAAAGAGACTAAGAAACCTCTTTTGATATCGATTGGATATGCCGCATGTCACTGGTGCCATGTAATGCAACATGAGTCTTTTGCAGATCCTGAAACGGCTGAATTAATGAATAAACTCTTTATAAATATCAAAATTGATCGTGAAGAGCGTCCAGACCTTGATACTACTTACCAAACCGCTGTAGCTCGACTTTCTGGAGGACGAGGAGGTTGGCCTCTTACTGCATTTTCTACCCCTTCTGGACATGTTTTTGCGGGAGGGACTTATTTCCCAAAAGAATCGTCATATGGTCTGCCTGGTTTTAAACAGGTTCTTCATTATATCATAAAAGAATATAAGAAGAAGCCAGAAAGTATTAAGACACTAACTCAGAATACTTTAACGTTTTTACAAAAAACATATAATTTTAAATCAATTGTTGAAGGAACAGACAAGATAGTTACCGCGAATGATATCACACTAGGAAGATTAAGTGAGAGTTATGATTCTATTTTCGGAGGGTTCGGTTTTCAACCCAAATTTCCAAATGTAAGTGATTTGCGTCTATTATTAGCCAATTCGCAACGTACAAAGAATCCAACATTTCTAAACATGGTAACTACAACACTAAATCATTTAGCAGGTGGGGGAATATATGATCAATTAGGATTTGGGTTTCATCGTTATTCCACAGATCGAAAATGGCTAATCCCTCATTTTGAGAAAATGCTGTACGATAATGCCCAACTCCTGTTGTTATATCTAGAAACATTTCAAGTAACACGTGATAAACCGTACGCGGAAATATCTAAAGAAATTATCACCTATTTAAAACGGGAAATGCAGTCTTCTGACGGACTATTTTATTCCTCACAAGATGCGGACTCTGAGGGAAGAGAAGGGGTATTTTTTGTTTGGAAAGAAAGAGAAATATTAGATATCTTGGGAGAACAAGAGGGATCCATTTTTAATAAATGTTTTGGAGTTACCTCTGAAGGAAATTTCGAAAATGGTAATTCTGTGCTTCATGAAACTGGGGATTTACAACATGCTCTCACTCAGGGTGAGATTACATGGGAACAAATTATCCAACTAAAGCAGAAATTATTTTCATGCAGAGATAAACGTATTAAACCGTTTTTAAATGATAATGCAATCGTCTCATGGAATGCGTTAACAATTTTCGCCTTTGCTCGTGCTTCATTCATTTTAAATGAACCCGAATATTTAGAGGTGGCGGAGCAATCTCTCGACTCAGTAATAACCTTACTTCAAGATCAATCAACAGGTCGTTTACACCGTACATTTCGTAAGCAAGCTCGCGGTTGGGGGTTTTCAGAAGATTATATTCTTTTGATACAGGCTATCCTTGAATTATTTGGATTAACTGGTAAAAGAAAATACTTGAAGTTATCTTTGCAGTTGCAACGAACTTTGGACGATCATTTTTGGGATAAAAAGGGCTCTGGGTACTATTTTTCTGGTTCATGGGTAGAAGACACAATTGTTCGCGAAAAACCAGTGATAACGTTCTCAATTCCTAACTCAAACGCCGTTGCGTTAGAAAACCTCCTTAGATTTTACCATTATACTGGTGAACGTGATTTTCTCAAAAGAGCAGATCTTCAAGTGGCATTCCTCCTCGGATGGTTCGAGGAATATGAAACTTTCAACGGAGAAGCCTTACTAGCACTCAATTTTTATGAGTATAAACCTATTGAGTGTATTTATTTTGGAGGAACTGATCTTAGCGAGAATGATAAAATCTTGGATTTCTTTCGAGGGAATTTTCTTCCTAATTCAATTTTCCTTAATATTTCAAAAGAGACGTTCAACGATTTGAAGGACTTGCCTTTAGTTCGTGATCGATTCGAAGAATCTTTGGAGTATCCTTTTGGCAAGGCAACAACTTTCATTTGTAAAGATCTCACTTGTTCAGTTCCTTTAAGAACAGGAACAGAAATCGATCTTTATTTAAATAGTGATTTGGGTGATAAATAGTCCTAATATTACAAGTAGATTCTTTACTACAATCCCACGTTAGTTCATCTCTTAAGGACTACTCAACAATGAGTAAATAAGAAATATTTAAGTAGAGCCTGTCTTGATTGGTGACCATATCTTTAATTTTATGAATACTCTTAGAACCAGCTAAATGTGATTTTTATGGATCCTCAGGAACAAAAAGAAGTGATTATAGGACCTGCCATTGTAGCGGGTGCAAATGCTATGCGTGCTCTTGATGCACCTGTCAGATATCCTTTAACACTGAAAAATTTTGATCTTATGATCCAACGTCAGGTAGCAAGTGATCCCATTAGATATATATATGTTCCTGATCCCGTTCTGGTACCCTCACGATCCATATTCATCGT
>DXJL01000010.1 GCA_019057635.1 Candidatus Heimdallarchaeota archaeon | reverse complement strand
GAGGATAAGTTACTTATTACAACTACCATTCAAGCCCGTCAAATTGCTTCACAATTGGGCAGAACGGAATCTGTTATCAACGCGATGAGTGCTTTTGCAGAGCAAATATGCACTGATGACACGCTTCCTGATATTCCTAGCTTTTACCATGACGAAAATGTAACAGATAATCCCCCGACCGATGTTTATAACGATAGTGTCTACGAGCGAAGACTTTCAAAGCTATATTCAGGTTATAAGATCGCTCCAACAGCATTTGAGGAATCATATCAAGATGATTATTTAACAAGTATTCAAGAAACTGAAAATCCATTATCGCACATCAACAGTACTGTGACAGCTGCAATCAACCGTTCTGCAAAAATGGATCTAGTATTTCGCCAGCTTTATCAAGCTTATCCAGAACATGTTTGGCTCTATATGGGGTACGAGTATGGTTTTCATAGATCTTTTCCTTGGCATGGGCCATATTCTCGTACTTATGATCCAAGGACACGTCCTTGGTATATCGGAGCAATTACTGGAGCGAAAGATGCGGTTATCATCATGGATATAAGCGGAAGCATGCTGGGTACTCCACTTACAAATTCCAAAACTGCAATGAAATCCGTACTGAAAACTTTAGGACCCAAGGATCGATTTACTGTTCTATCTTTTTCTGCCAATGTAGACGAATGGAATGATGCTTTACAAATCGCTTCTCCTTCAAATATCGACGATGCTTCTTCCTACATCGATGATCGTAGCTCGGGAGGCGGTACAAATATTAATAGTGCAATCCTGAAAGGTCTTGAAATTTTAGAAAAACATGGAACCTCTGATCGTACACCAATGCTAATATTCATGACTGATGGTTTAGCAACCCAAGGCGATGTAATTTCTGATTCGATATTATCTAATGTCGCTGCTGCGAATACAATGGGGGCTAGAATGTTTGTATTTGGATTAGGTACTGATCTTGATCAACAGCTTTTGCTAGATCTTGGATCTCAAAATGATGGAGGGACAGTTTTTGTGTACGATTCTGAAGATCTAACAGATGCTATGAACCTTTATTATAAATTTTTTACTTCACAAATTGATAATGCCATTAGCTGGTCATGGCCTTACGTAGATGCGAGTGGTTGGGGTATAGTAATAACTGCTTCCAAGGCAGTAACAGTTAATGGTTCTCTATTAGGAGTCGTTGGAGCAGACTTAACACTCAATTCACTCATAGACACACTTACAGATTTACAGCCTTCAGATAATGGTTACAACTTCATCTTTGATACAGGTAATATAGCTCTAATCCATCCTAGCTTTACCGATCTACCTATTGGAGATTGGCAAGAAGAAGAAGTAAGAGTACCTATTTCTACATTAGAAAGTTCCTCAAATAGCTTTATCTCTCTAGTTGATCGTGTTAATCTTGGGATCCCTACAGCAGGTATAGTATATTATGGTACCGAAAAACGTGTTGTGGCGATGGCTCCAATTGGAGAAACTTCCATGCACTTAGCTTCTGTAGCCCCAATCTTAGAATTTCTTGATCCAACAACCATTACTGCATTAAAAAGAGTTAGCACCTTCGCTCTGCTTTGGGTTGGAGGCAGTATTTCTATAGGTACAATAGCTGCACTAGTATTAGTGATAAAATTCAAGGAGGACTATCATTGAAATCATACTATGGGTTCTCACGTTTCTTGGAAGATTCTGAAGATTGGAAAGCTATTATGGGTGGGTTGCTAGTAGCGATTATTATTATTTCTACTGCTTGCGTTGGCATTTTTATTCTTAATTCTCAACAAGCAATGATTTTGGAAGATACCCCACTCCGACAGGTAGAAGACTTGCTTCATAACCAAGCAATAGAAAGCGCAGAATCTCTGGATGTCTTTTTTTCACGAATTGAAGGAATTACTAAAGTTATCGGTGACTATGCTACCCAATTGTGGGAAAAAAATGACTCTACTGGAAGACCAGTTTATTATCATAATTCAACATTTAATGCACCAACAGACTTCACTTATTCAGCTAAGCATTCCCAGGGTGTATCCTATACTTTTTCTGGTTATAAAGTCGCTCCCTCTGCTTATAACAACCAAAGTGATTACCTCACCCTGGCTGACGACCAAACTTTTGGTGATTGGTCACCAGAAGTTGATCATACAATCAGTCTATCAGCTGATATGGACTTCGTATTCCAACCCATGTATCAATCAATGGATGAAATTCTTTGGATTTATATGGGGACAGAGGTAGGTGTCCACCGATCTTATCCATATCACGGACCTTATAGCAAAGATTACGACCCCCGAATACGTTTATGGTATTTAACAGCTCTAGATACTGCTACAGGAAAAGTAGCCTTTACTACGCCTTACGTTGATGCAACTTCTGGGAAAGTTATTGTCACAAGCTTATATCCAGTTCGAGATCAAAGTGAGACAACTATTGGTGTTGTGGGAATTGATTTCAAAATTACAACTATTCAATCAGCTGTGATGGAGATCAGTGTACGGAAGACTGGTAGAGCATTCTTAATTAATCGAGATTTTGAGGTACTAGCACATCCTGCTCATACCTTACCCAACGCTACATGGCGAGAAACAGATCTCCAAGTATCTATTACAACATTAGAGACGAATAATGAAGAATTCCTTGATATTTTGGACCAAGCACGAAATTATAATACAGTCCAGGAAATAATTGATTATGGTGGTTCCCTAGGAAAACAAATAGTTTCTTTGGTACCCATGAACAAAACTGATTTAATTCTCGGCTTAGCTCTAACACAACATGATACAACTGCCCCAACGGTCAAAATCTTTGAAAATATCTTCTTTCTTGGACTAATAGCGATAGATCTTGTGTTAGCGGTTGTTGTAGTAGCAGCATTTATTCAATATCGAAAGCTAGCTCACGAAATGTAAAAGATGGATTTAAGAAATAAGATCAGAATTACTAGTACTGAAGAGTGAAGTTACATCGTAGAGTTAGAAATGAGAAACCGCTCTCATTAAACAGAATCTTATGGTCAGAAACTGAATCTAATTCAAAAAAACTTCCAAAATTGATCACATCCCGAATCAAAATTCCATAAAGGGAATTAGGTTGTTCAGGAATGGCAAAGAAGTATTATTGTGGCCTTTGCGAGACCAGTCATAATGCCCTAAAATCAAGACATCAGTGTAACCAATGTGCTCGTTTCTACTGTGATTCAGCACTAGAGGATGCACGAACAGTTGGTGTTACAACCTGCGTTTTTTGCGAAGGAAAATTATCTCCATTTTTTCTTACAACGAGCTTACAATATCTTGCGGAAGATAAAAGAGTAGTGGATTCTGAGGGGAATAGTGAGGATACAACAAGTTATTCAGAATTCAGTTTAACTCAAGAAAATCTGGAAATTTCTTCTGAATCGGTCACATTTCCTTCATATAATATTGAGATTGATCAAAGGGATTTAGAAATTGTCTGGCTGCTGCAAGAAATAGTTGCCAAAGAGATTCCTTTAATAGAAAATGAAGATCTTATCCAAACAAATTCTGGATTCATTGTCAAAAATCAGCGTATCGTTGGTTTAAGCCTTTTCAAACATGAGATAAGGCGAGTTCCTGTTGAGATTGGAGAATTAATCGAGTTAGAAAAGTTATTTTTACGAGAGAACAGAATTGATAAATTACCTAACTTGAGTAGTCTAAAGCTCTTGCAAGAACTTGATCTAAGCTATAATCAATTAAGAGAATTACCTGCTACTCTGGGTGATATTCCCCCTCTTACTACCCTAATTTTGAACGATAATCGACTAAAGAAAATTCCTATTTCTCTCACTAACCTACAACTAAAGAAATTAAATTTGCAGAATAATCCTTGTTGGAATCATCAGCCTCGTAGTCGAAAATTACAGCGTTGGATAGATAATTTAGTAAGCAATGGTTGTGAAGTATTCGATGCTCCTAAAGTCGGTGAATACCTAAATATTGTCTTATCCCCAAGTGAAGTGGAATTCTTAGAAGAGATAGAACGATTAATTGATAAACAAATAACGCATTCAGAAACAGCTGTCAATATATTAAATTTAGAACAATTAAAGAATTTTAAATTTGGATTTTATTCTTCGTTCGAGAGAATTAAAGCTTTAGGATTAGGAAACCTAGGCCTTTCAACTTTACCACGTTCCATTCAGGGTTTAAATGCTATTGAAATAATAAATTTATCTCATAATCGTTTTAGTCAACTTCCACTAGAATTATTTACCTTGGTGTCCTTACAAGGACTCAATTTAGAAGATAATATGCTCGATACACTTGATAGCGGGATTAGAAGTTTAACAGAATTAAAAATATTAGATCTACAAACGAATAATCTTAAACGAGTTCCTAAATCGTTAGGAAATTTAAGAAAACTTGAAATTCTTATCTTGAAAGACAATGATCTTATTTCACTTCCTTCTTCCCTTAAAGATCTTCAAAACCTCAAAATGATCGATCTTCGTGGGAATCCTATATGGAATGAACGAGAAGATCGACGTGAATTACAAAAATGGATTCGTGATTTAAAGAAGCGACATTGTGAAATTGTAGGTTTATGATCAGCATTTTCACGATTTTTATAAGTACATTCAGGTTTATTTTTCAAGAACTATTCGAACAATATCTGCGTCTCTAAGAACATGACGTAGACCTACTTTCTGGCCAGGAAACTTAGCTGAACTACCCCAAATATTGGCAAAACGAAAATCGTTTTTGAAACGACGGTGAAGCTTAATACAGATATCTTCAACCGTTGAATCCGTTGGAACAATCATCGGTTCATCAAAATCGGCCTTTTCTCCAGGTTTACGCATGAAAATCCGCATGAGTCTAACTTTCTCGACAATTATCTCCTTAAGCTCATCAATACCATGTCCTAATTCAGCTGATATTGGAACAATTTTTCTTCCAATTTGTTTTTCAAGACGATTTAATGTTCCTTCATTAGCCAAATCCATCTTATTGACAACAATCAACGAAGGAATGTATCTACGGTTATCAGCTACTGCATCAATGATCTGATCAATAGTTAAATTAGGATCATTTGGTAAGTAAACATCAGCATTGATGATTCGATAAGTACGGAAAATATTCGCAATTTCCTCATCCGATAAACCATATCTGAAACCCGAAATGTTAATCCCACCATAATTGCGGCGAATAATTCTGATCCTTGAAGAAGATTGATCTAAACGGATATTTGCTTTCCAGAGTTCTTCAAATATTTTGGTAAGATGATCAGGACGGCGAACGTCAAGAAGGATGACAATAAGGTTAGCATTTCGTACTGCAGCGAAGACTTCACGGCCACGTCCTTTGCCTGATGCCCCACCCTCAATAATTCCAGGTAGATCAATGACTTGAATCCGTGCGCCTTTATATTTTCCTTCATATTCCATCATACCAGGAATAGCATCAATAGTAGTAAAATCATAAGCAGCGACCTTACTATCCTTATTAGTAATGGCATTAAGTAAAGTAGACTTACCTACGGATGGGAAGCCCAAGAGGATAACCGTTGCGTCACCATGCTTCTTAATCGCAAATCCTGACCCCTTTCTCTTCGATTTCATAGCACGATCGAGAATTTCGGATCGAAGTTGTGCAATTTGAGCCTTAAGAGTCCCAAAATGTGCCTGAGTCGCCTTATTATATTGCATTTTAGCCATCTCGGCTTCTTTCTCGGCAATCCTTTCTTCGATTTTTTCAGACATAGGGAAATCAGCTTGGTTTAACCAGAAATATGTAACTAAATCTGCGTATTGAGAATTTTATAAAGTTTTGTTCGATTAAGCTTCATTCTAAGTCGATTCGGTTGGAATTAATGAAACTTTCAATAATTCTTAAGGGTGTATAAAATTGACAAAACTGAGAAATTTGTGAATCTTTCGATTATCACGAAGAAATGAACTTCGTAAAAGTGTCGTTTGACGTCGTTTAGAAAATGTTGTAGAACTGACCTAGATGGACTTACGCTTGAAATAAACCTTTCAATATATTTATCGGTATATGCAAACTAGGAGATACGTATTTATGTTGGGTATTCTTTAGTTCCGTAGGCAACAAAAAGCATCATTTAGTTGTATGTTGATAAAAGAGTGTGGAATTAGTGAGTAGACCTTCAACAATATCGTACGGTGCAATGGCAATTGCAATTCTTGGTTGGGGATTATCTACCACTTTCATTGAATTTGGTTTGGAATTCATTGCACCCGTCCCTTTTCTGTTTTTTCGATTCGGACTCGCAACCATTACATTAACTCCTCTGGTTATTCTCTTCCGCGCCTCAGAATTTCTTGAATTAATAAAAAATAAATGGACATGGGTAATTGGAATTTCTGAATCCCTGGGATTGATTTTACAATATTTAGGTCAAGAACGTGATGTGGCAGCAGGATTAGCCGCATTACTGTCATTAAGTTTCATAGTCATTGTCCCTTTTATTTCACCCTTCATACTAAATGAGAAATTGGCAAAAAATCACTTAGTCGCCATGTCTGTTGCATTTATTGGAGTAATTTTCATTTCAAGTGAGGGGAATATGATTAATTTAACAGGTAGTTCGATTCTAGGCATTATCCTACTTCTTGGTGCAGCTGTTGGTTATGCATTTTACATCATATCAACCTCAAGATTGACGACCATAGAAAAACCAAACGTTGATACTTTTACTCTATTTTTCTCCGTCCTACTGATTATATCGCTTTCAAGTCTTTTTGCATCACTTACATTCAGTAATCTACCATCTGTCCCAAGAGAGGGAATACAATGGATTGTATTACTGACAATTTTTTCTACCCTGATCGCGTTTTTTGCTTATTTCAGAGCATTACAGGAAATTTCAGCCAATGTAGCTTCGGTATTACTACCTTTACAGGTTCTAGTTCCGTTTGTTATAGATTTTTTTATTCTAGGTAGGATATATTCATTGTGGGTCCTTACAGGATCTTTCTTGATAATTATAGCTATGTTAATAGTTGTAATCCACCCGCACCTCGAAGCATCATGAATCTAAAACTGATTTCAGAAGCTCTATTGCCACTACTTCCATTTCTAGTATTTTAGATTATTCTGAGTTCTTCTTAAATAAATTAAGAAGAGCAATGCAAGAATTGAGAACAGACTAGCAAAGAGAAAGATTGGGAAATAACTTGTAGGTTCAAGAACACGTAGTATACCCACCAAAATAGGTCCCAACGCACCAACCAAGTTTGCAACCAACATAACTAGACCAAATGCTTGACCTTTATTTTTAGAATTCTTCGCTACAAGACTATTTGTACTAGGCCAGAAAATTGCATTGACAATTCCATGAAAAATGTATGCAAAAAATAGAATGGGTAACATATCTGCAAAATAGATGATTACCAAAATAACCACAGTAAATAACGCACTAAAAGAAAGAACCCTATCTTCTCCATGTCTATCACCAAAATATCCCCCTAATAGCTGTCCTGCTGAACCTATCAATGTTGAAATGCCAATAAACAATGCAGCATCAGTAATTTCTATTCCTTTTACTTCTGAAAGAAAGGGAGATAATATAAAGTATATCATGCCCCTGTTAAGTGACATTGCGATCATAAAAGTGAAAATTATAAGTAATATAATATGAGAATTCTGAATATTCTTTTTTGCTAATTTTTCTCCATTATTAGCAAGTTTGGATGCCTTTTTTGCCACTGATCTATGATTTTCAGGTTCATAGCGTCCAACAAATATCCAAAAAACAATAGTGATTATAATCAATGGAATAGTCCAGAAAAGATAGAGTTCTTGCCAAGTGAGAGTTCCTAACAAAAAATATACCGATATAGGTCCAAGAGATGCTCCTAAACCACCCCCGATTCCATGAAGTGCCAATACTTGATTATATTTGCTACTGAGCGAATGTGTGATGGGATCTTCATACGCTGTAGTTACCCAAGATAACCCAGGAGGATGATACAATGATACTCCTAATCCCAGGAATACAACTCCACAGAGCATCATAACGAAAAATTTTCCCCAGAATCCAATAATAATTGTCCCGATTGTTGTTAAGACTAAACTCAAAGTCATCATCACACCACGACGACGATTATCAGCTAACTTACCGAAAAATGGCGAAGGTAATGCTGCCGAAAGAGTTCCAGCTGTTCCTATTGTCCCTAATCCAAGCCATCCTATCGAACTTGAATCTTGAAACAGATCAGAACCGACTAATAATAATATAACGGGAAAGATAAAGTAGGGAATTTCCACTGAAGCATGGATAATGAATGCTGCAATCAAGCTTATTCGAGGCGGAATTTCGTTTTGTACTACCTGATTCAATTGAAAATATCCCTCAAAAAATACGGGGCCTGAATGTAGCTGCCGAAATCATGAATTCTCATACGAAATGTGAGTTGTTTTGACCTCTGGTTGGTCCCCTTTTTCAAGCTCTTCCTCAGCGATCTCCTCAAATAACTGGAAAAACGCTTTTTCTACATTATCTCCACTTTTTGCTGATGTCACGTAAGTTGAAATGTTCGGATACTCTGAACGAGGCAGTTCAACTCGAAGTTCTGTTAAATCGGATTTATTCCCTAATATAATCATAGGTATTTGCTTTCTAACGTTATCTTTACACTCTTTCAGCCAAGACTGTACATTTCTGTAGGTTTGAGCATTAGTTAAATCATAGATGATTATAGCTCCGCTTGTCCCTGAATAAAAACGAGAACGAAATCGTTTAAAGTGTGTTTGACCAGACATATCCCATAAGACGAAGCGAATTGGTTTTTTAGTTTTTTTAGTCATAGTGTTAAATGGAGAAATATCAACACCAATTGTCGTTTTATAAATACTGGAAAATTTCTTATGAATGAAGCGATTAACTAAAGATGTCTTTCCAGTGCCTCCATCACCAATTAAAATTACTTTCAGAGATTTACTTTCTGTAGATTTTATCATAAGTATCATTTCCCAGCTAGAAGGCGATTAGCGAGTTCCAACGGCAGGTGATGCTTTTTTATCCCAGCAATTGCCTGTGTGGGGTCATATGCTACACGTATAAATTTAGTATTGAAAGACTCCATATCAAAAAGAACATACGATGCACGATTATCACCATCACGTGGTTGCCCTACTGATCCAGGGTTCAGAATAATACGGCTGTCCTGTTGTTTTAAGAATGGGATATGGGTGTGGCCTAAGAATAAGACATCTATTTCAATCAATTCCATAAAATCAAATGTTGATTGGATATTTTCTTCATCTTCAGGATAAATATATTGATCTAATGGATACTCGGGACTAGCATGAATCATCATTGCTCTGTGATTATCCAGATATAAAGTATACATCAATGGTAATCCGTGGAGTATTTTTCGCTCATTTACAGTTAAACCTTGAGTTGCAAGCTCTATTGACGGTAGAGAATCATTCCGATAATGTATCGGAATTTCTCCTAATGCCGCAGCTTGATCATGATTTCCTTTGATGACAACTTCGCATCGAGCTAATGCAAGATGAATAGTAGGGATGGGTTCTGTGTAATAACCGACGAGGTCGCCTAAACAATATATCCTGCTTACTTTATGCTTGTGAATATCTGTAAGAACGGCTCGAAAAGCACTTAAATTAGCATGAATATCCGATATAATAGCAACAGTTGTCATTCGAACAGCCTTACGTCATTATATGTCAAAAAAAATCCCCCATGCAGAATACCTAACCAATGAGTTTCATATTTAAGAATATTAGTTCTAATTCTGCATAGAACGTTGTTATTATTAAGGGTAAGATATGTGTATTAAATGACTGAAATGATAAATCGTTACCGCTTTACTGTGTTTTTCTTATTTTTGATCCTGAATTTCTACACGTTTGTATTTTCAGAAGGTGTACCTACACAATATTCCTTAATATCAGATGAAAGATCGGAAACCCAGGTAGATATCATAGATTCAATCTACAATCGGTATTCACCAAATGGAAATATATCAATTTTAGTTGCAGTTGACAATAATTTAATTGGAACCGATAAGTACTTTTCTGATAAGACAAATGCACAAACAGTATTTAATAATTGGCTGATTCCTTTTGAAAAGCGATTTAATATGAATTTCCATGTTTTGAATATTACAACGTTTATTCCAGGTGAAAATGATTCATTAGATACTAGTATTATTAAAGTCGCAGAATATTTATCATGGAATTTCGCCGATACCCAAGAAGATCCATTGGTGGATGGAAATAAGTATGACTTCCTAATTATTTATCAAGAAGATTACCGAGGAGGACGCAATCGGGCAAATTCCGTAAACGGTAATGCCTTGATCATTGCTCATAATCAACCTGGCTACCCCCTATTTATGTGGACTTCGAGGCAATTGATTCTATTACACGAGGTCGGCCATATTTTTGGAGGTGAACATTACGATGAGGGAGTTATTCCCCCTGAATGGTATGGTTCCTCAGAATTGAGTATTATGTCGTATGATAATCTTTCATCCATGCATTCTGATGGATGGAATAGCAGTGAGATGCCCATTGATGACCACAACTTTGCGATAATTAATTCATCTAAATACCGTTTTGATCGCAATGATGCAGATCTCGACTCACTTCCGAATTATTATGAATTTCGGTATGGAATGGATCCTACAAGTGATGATACTTTACAGGATCTTGAGGATGATGGGTTGACAAATATAGAGGAATATATCTTTGGAACACATCCCTTAATAAGCGATACAGATGGGGATTTGTTTTCAGATTGGGCTGAAAAGCTTTTTGGATCTTCACCCCTTAACTTATCAGATTTACCAACAATATCCGATCCTGTAATTTTTCCACAGTCAGAAGATCAAACAATATTGAACGATCAGACAATTATCATCAAATGGCGAGCAGTGGCCCAGATTAAGGATTCATATTCGATATATACAAATAATTCTCTTGTTAAACAGGTAGATTGGAACCAAGAACTCATTCAATATACATTTGTTCCACAAACAAAAGGTAACTGGGAAATTACCTGTGTTGTAACGGATGAACAGGGACTTAGTGTACAATCAAGTGTATGGATCGAGGTTATAGATGAAGAAAGCCCTGGAATTGTCCCTTTTATCTTCCCCTGGTTTAGCCTATTGCTCTTAATGATTATAATCAGAAAAAGACCAACTAAGAAATAGGAAAATCTTCCCCAGAGAATTAATCATTGAGAGAGAAAATAGAGTACCTTTAAACGACCATGAAGCTCAGTAAACAAGCTTTTCCAAAGTGACCCTATTCCAATGAGCGCGAGGAGATAGGAAACTTCTCCAGAGTTATCCTCCACTACTCGAAATAAAATATCAAGTAAACCTCCCTTACGTACGTAATCATTAATTATGAGTACTCTTTTATTCCTAATTCCAGGCCTTTTTTGATTGAAGTATACTGTAGAAACAAGTTCTTGATCTATAAGATAGGGATATTGGGATATTTGTTCTGGTCTGGCTGATGGAGGACGATACGAAATGGTATACCAAGGTATATACAGCGTCTGGGAAAATCCAATTGCTAAAGGTACTGCTTCTGAATGAGTTAAAATAACGTCAAATTTGTTGAACAAGTTTTCTTTATAGCATAGAAAGTAAGCAAGGAAATTAAGGGTTGTAGGTGTACTTAATAGCTCTGTTAAATCCACTTGAATGGGTTGTGCCTGAATATCTATACTAATTCTAGGTATCAGTAAATCAGTTACGATATCCACTTTTTCCAGTAGGTAGGACTGAAAATATTTCATCTTTTTTAAGCTTAGTTTGGTTTCTCCTCTTAAATACCGTGTAAACTGCGAATATGATATATGAAGATCTGATTCATTTTTGAAGAAGCTTCTAACTAACAAATAAAACTCCTGGGTGGTTTGGTACTTTTCTAACATTAGTCGCAAGCCATAAAGCAATTGAAAATGATCCCAAAAACGTTTTTCGTAGTTCAGTGTAATTCTATCCTTTTTTATTGCATTTTTTTGCGAGAATCAGCATATGTTAAAAGAATTATTATAGTTAAAAGTTTAATTATTCATAATTCTACAATATTCGTCACGGAAACATCTTGGTTAGGAAGGGAATACTTATCTAAACTAGTTTTGGTAGAAGTGTTCGAGTATCTATGACCATTTTTCAATCAACTGAAAAAGATGTGCAAATATCGAGACAAATAGCTCTCATAGCAGCCTTTACTGCAATAGTTTTTCTTTCAACTTCATTATTTTATATACCACTAATTTCTTCCACAGGTTTTTTTAATTTAGGGGAAGCTTTTGTTTATTTAGCCGCTATAATTGGGGGACCCATAGTTGGAGCTATAGCTGGAGGATTAGGAGCAGCAATGGCCGATATGGTACTTGGATACGGATATTTTGCCCCTGCGACTTTAGTTCTTAAAGGATTAGAAGGCTTTGCTGTAGGTTTTCTTTTTAGGAAAAGTCGAAATATTGATCGAAATATTCGCTATATCTTACTTGGTATGATTTCACTGTTTCTAATTGGTTTTTCTGCGTATGTAACCACTCCTGCATTGAATGGAGTCAAAGGATCATCAATTATTCAAATCACCTTTCGGTTGTTGGACCCTAGTTTAATACCTCAACATCTTCTTGATCCTACCATTGAAGATGTTTACCAGACATTAGTAATTGACATTCCTGGAATTTTAATTCTAGCTACCGCCTTATTAATATGTCTAATTATGTGGTTCATCGAATTGAGGATGGGAGAGAAAGGACAGATGATTCTTTCTTGCTTATTAGCTGGACCTATTATTGTTGTAGGTTACTTTTTATATGAGATTTTTATTTTGACTCTCTCCCCAGACCCTGCTGTGGCTTTTCAGTTAGCGGTGACAGAGGTTCCATTTAACATAGCACAAGTAGTATTTGGAACTTCGATTGCTATTCCTATTGTCTCATACCTACAAGAACTTGGTATTTTACAAGATGAAAGAGTACCTCCTTCATAAAAAGAACGAGGACAATAAATGAATAATTTCCATAAGCGTATTGACGGATATGGTCATTTCTTTCCTTTTAGAATGTATCATTGGAGAACTACTATTGTCTTTAGTTGATATTCGAAATTTATCAGTCTCTTATCAAGAAGAATCTAGCTGGGCTTTAAGAGATATTAATATTACAGTAGAGAAAGGTGAACTCATCGTTATTGCTGGTTCTAGCGGATGTGGTAAAAGTACCTTAGCTCAGACAATAGTAGGACTAATTCCTACTTTTGTTAAGGCGAAAGTAGAAGGAACAATCAAGATCAACGAAACTCTGGTAAATGAACTATCAAGAAAACAACTTGTTAATATCATAGGTTATGTTCCCCAATATCCATCCGATTTTACGACATCCCTGTTAGTTGAAGAGGAAGTAGCTTTTTTACTTGAGAATCTGGCCTATCCATCGGAAGAAATTCAAACTCGTATCCCCCAAGTTTTACACAAACTCAATATTCTTGATCTTCGAAACAAATTGATACCAGAATTAAGTTCAGGCGAGTTGCAGCGAGTAGCAATAGCAACTGTATTGGCACACCAACCACAAATACTCATATTAGACGAACCAATGGCTCGTATCGATCCTAAGAGTGAAATCATGTTAGCTGATCTTTTGAAGGATTTATCTGAACAGGGGCATCTTATTCTTGCATTTGAACATAGATTAGATTATCTCTTGTCTCGAGCTGATCGTCTATTACTTCTAGATAATGGGAAATTGATCGGTGATGGTAAACCACAGACGCTTTTGGACAAAATAAGGGATATCGACTTACCTGAAGTATCAGAACTTAAGTGGCCGAACATAACACAGAGAAGTTTAACTTTAGAAGAAGCAAAATCTTCAATACTTGAGATTTTTAGAAAAGAACGATAATTAACGAATAATGAATGGGATAATATATAGTAAGGGATATTAATGGTTACCGTTAGCGTAGAAGATTTATGGTTTCGCTATTCTGGATCAAAAGGATATATTCTTAAATCTTTTACACTAAAAAAGGGAACTCCAAGCACTATTGGACTATTGGGCATAAATGGTTGTGGGAAAACAACTTTGTTGAAATTATTAGGTGGGATTCTTTCACCTTCCAAAGGAAATATCAGAATAAATTCCGAACTGAGGGAAGGGATTAGGGAACCTAATCGAATTATTTACATACCTGAAAATGCGAGACTATTTTTGGTTGGGCCAACTCTTCGTAAGGATTTGAATCGTGTTGTAACTGATCTAGAGCTCGTAAATCTACTAATTGAAAAATATAAATTGGGTTTTTTGGCTGACAAGAAGATTTACAACTTAAGTGAAGGCCAACGAAGACTTTCAGCTCTTTTTATTGCATTCCAGATTCCGAGTAAGTTAGTATTATTAGATGAACCAACAATAGGTCTTGATCGAAAAGGAAGACAACTTCTATTTCATCTACTTGAAGTAGCAAAAGAACAAGGAAAAATCGTTTTTGTATCAACTAATGATTCGCGAATCTTCCCAAAGCTAGATGAACTAGTAGTAATTCGCGATGGGCTGTTATTTCAAAGAGGATCACCAAAACATGTATTATTTATGCTCGAAGAAAATTCAGAATTAATTCCAAATCAGATACCTCGGTTGATTCGCTCCCTTGAAGTACAACTTAAGCAAAAATTACCCCACTGCCTCACTCCAGAAGAAATGAATCACGTTATCGAGGAATGGAGGGTGAAATAATGTCATTTATGCTTAGAAGATTGTATAAAGGATTTTCATATCATCCTGATGCGATACACATACATCCTCTAGTTAGTTTGACCATTCTAGGTTTACAATTTCTATTCCTATTAATTGGGAATGATATTACAATTTTAATTCCTTTATTAGTTCTTATAGTTATAGAAAATTTGTTTTACGGGAATTTCCATGGGATGATAAGCCTTCTTAGAGCTATGATACCTTTACTAGTTTTTCTTGGAATTTTAACCTTTTTATTCGGAGGCTTGATTCTGGCATATCTTCTGATTTTACGTCTGTTGGTTGGAGCGCTTTCCTGTTCGATTTTTTTTGCTGTAACTAATCCTTCTGATCTAGCACGATTTCTTGAAAAATGCAGAATTCCAACTAAATTAGCTCTAATACCGTCTCTTGCCTTAACAATGGTTCCTCGAGTGGCAAAAGACGCAGAGGAAACATTTGACACACTTGAATTACGAGGTGAAATTCAAGGATTCTTCCTTAGATGGTTGCCAAAAACTCTAGCAATTTTTGTCGCCTCAATTTTATACCGATCTGAATTTCTAGCACAATCTCTCTATTTTCGTGGGTTTGGTATTCAAAAAAGAACCTATTATAGAACGGTTCCCTTCCAACGAATCGATCTCATCAGGAGTACTCTCTGGCTTTTATTTATCCTTCTCCTACCTATACTAAAAACTTTTAAAATTTATTAACCTGAAGCACAACCACTCTTCCTTGATAGATACGAAGATGAGCATATCTACCCATGTTAATAGCCATTACGGGAAAATGTTTATCAGCAAAGGATTTTCCCAATAATAAAGACTGAATGATTGTAAACGATCCACCATGTCCAATTAATGCGATTTTATGTGTTTTTCCATCTCTTTTTGAATCTACTAGTTGCAAAAATCCAGAAGATACACGTTCCCAAAATAATTGAATACTCTCTCCATTAGGAAAGGTAAAATCCTTGTGTACATTTAACAATCGTGCAACAAGAGGCTCATGCTTTCCTACCTTATTCATAGGGAAGAATTTAGGATAAGATGGATCTTCCCGTATTTCTGATTTAAATTTTCCAGCCCAATCCCCAAGATCAATTTCTGCTAACCATTCCTGTTCGCTAAGAGGTGGTTTTATATCAAGAGCATCATAGATATAGGCCGCGGTTTGTTTAGTCCGAATAAAAGGGCTGACAATAAATTCAGAAAATGATTGCGTATGGAGCTCTTTAGTTATGAATTTTGCTTGCTTGATACCTATTTCACTCAATGGAGAAGAAGGTGATGTCCAATGTTCTGGAGGATTTTCTGGTTGTGCATGTCGAATCAAGAATAGATCTATTTCAAGGTTTTTAAGATTCAATTAGATTCTTTCCGAGTAAATGAAGATAGGAAGAGGAAATAACGTTCCTTATAGATTTTTCGCTTGTCCGTAGCTATTGAAAGCTTTTAAGAACATCAATGCACTTGTATAAGCCGCTGATGCTAAAGCATGCTCAGTGCTCGCATCAACATCATATAGTTCATCAAAATGTTCTACTATGGCAAGTTTACTATATTTCAAAAAAGTTTCATTTACAGGAACACCTGTTTTATGATAATTCTCACTGGTCCATTTGAAAATGGTTTCAAACAGCTCTGGTTCAAAGATCTTAAGAACATCCCATGCAACAGTCATCCAATTTGTTCCCACATTTCCTTTGCCAATTACATCTTTAGGAAATCTCTTAGCAATGATATCGAGTGGAGTACCAGTGATTCCATGTTGCGCGATTTTCACGCCAAAAGGTTTGATTGCTTGACCGATATCTGATGTCAGTTGAATATCAATACCTTCCTGTCGTATGGGATTACCATGCTTATCATACTGAAATCCATGAACAGAACCATTCGCGATTGCAAGAAAATGAGGGTGGACATCTTGTTCTTTCAATGACTCAATGAATGTGGTAGCTTCAGTGATCGTTGTCATAACTAAACCAGTCTTAGGATCTTTTTTTCCGATTTCTCCAACCTCTACCTCCAATCCAAATTTTTTATGCTCTAGTTTGTCCTCTATGAAATGAGTCACTTCGGTGGTTGCTTTAATGTTTTCTGCTAATCGCTCTTTATCATTGGATCCTGATTCATCATACAGAAAGCTCGCATCAATAGCGAAAGAGGTGTACCCCGCCTCAATTTGAGCTGTAATTAATTCTTTCACTCCAGGAATATCCTCAGGTTTTCCTACCTTAATATGATCCCCGTGGATAGCATAATTGGAGTATTGAACTTCTGCGGCTACTTCAGTTACAAATTCTCCAAATTTTGCTGGAGTAAGTCCTGTGTATCCTCCTTTCAGATCTGACTCGGACTTAGCTAATTCAAAAACTATAGGTGAGTTTGTATCCTTTGCAGCTTGTAAAATTCCTTTAACCACTCCCTTACCAATTCGAGTATTACACGCCATAATAATACTCTTTGTAGGATGGATCTTTTCGTAAAAAGGTTTTCCCCACATCGGTTTATAATCAGTCATCTTTTTAACACTTCTGAAAATCAATATTTTGTTAGTTAGATCTTTTTCCTGAAACATTTAAATCTTGATTGAGATGATCAACTGTATTGTTTATCCATGATCATTTTTGTCCAACAAAGCAAAATTTCTCGTATTCGATGACCTCTCTCTCACAAACTTAAAAGGCCTCATTCCCTTACTTCTTCAATCTGAGGTGATGAAAAAAATTACTTAGCTGTTAGGTCATCTTCCCTTGTAACTACGTTAGACGAGTTACCCGTCAGAGGCAAGAGAAGAATGGCTCAAATTGGTGGAAATGTATAGACGTTTGGGATATCGCAAGAAGCTCTATTTCAGGTAGTCCCAACGGAAAGCAACGATTCTCTTGTTGCTAACCTGCCGGATAGTGGGTGTGTGACTCATCCTGTCCAGAACGCGGTTTGACTGCGTGTTCTGACAAATTTAGTCATGTCCTTTGTGATAATATGATATGATGGCGCTTTTTTCATACTTTATTTCTTCTCGACTCTGATCTATATTCATTTATGACTCTTCCTTCGGTTTAAGTAAGTAGACTAAAATCTTAAATGGATTTATTCTTATTTTTTATTATGGCAACTAGTGATTACCTTGATCCGACCTTCTTCATTGATAGTGACTCAACCATAATTCAACAAAAAGCGATCGATCTACAATCACAATCAGCAGATGCAGTAGATCTGAGTATTTCTATATTCAATTTTGTACGAGATGAAATAAAATACAAGATTGATATGTCTAGTTTCTCTAGCCCAGATGATTTCAAAGCTAGTGAAACATTACAACGAAAAAAGGGATTTTGCATTCCTAAGTCGATACTGCTAGTTGCATTATATCGTGCAAGCAAATTTCCTTCGAGATTACATTTTGCTGATATTATCAACCATCGTAGTCCCGATTATTTAGTAAAACTCATGGGCACAAATGTATTCTATTTTCATGGGTATGCAGAGGTTTTTCTAAACGATCAATGGTACAAGCTTACTCCTTCTTTCGAAACGGAACTGTGTCTGAAACATGATTTTCCCGTTTGTGCCTTTAATGGATCAAATGATGCTACTTTTGCCTCAAAAGATATTCATGATAAACCCTTCATTGAATATTTTAATGATCGAGGTGTTTATTCTGATCTTCATTTTTCCAAAATGGTGACTACATTCCAAAAGTACTATGGTGGTCATTTTTAAAGACTGATTGGAGAATTATACAATGGTATTCAAACTACTTGGGATAAATGGTTCCCCCAAAAAACCCACTGCGAAAACAAATTCATATTTTTTACTCAATACTACCTTACACAGTGCCAAAGAGCAAGGAATTGAAACAACCTTAATTAATTTAACTGATTACAAGATCAACCTGTGTAACGGCTGTGAAGTGTGTACCACAGAGCCTTGTCCTCTTGATAAGGATGATGATTATCCATTGATAGAAGCTCTGATTCAAGAGCATGATGGTTTGATAATCGCCTGTCCTTCATACTGGGCTGGTCCTCCTGGAATTTTAAAGAATTTTTTAGATCGTTCTCGAGATAATAAGATGCCTAAACAAATATGGGAAGGAAAACTATTTTCAGCTATATCGGTTTCTGGTTTACGGGTCGGAGGACAAGAAGCTGTTATCTCCCAACTCACTACATTCGGTTTAGCCCATGGAATGTTAATTGTAGGAGGTACAGGTCACCCCTGGTTTACTGCCCCCTTTCCAACGGGTTCAATGATGTATGAAGAAGTTAAAGATGATGAAATTAAAATCAAGTTTCGTCACGTGAAAAAAGACATCATCGCTACCCGTGATGCTGAAGCATTGGGTCAACGGATGGCTGAAGTAGGAAAAAAGTTATTTGTTTGACTTGATTCTCAAATTGAACGCTTTTCATCAAGTAATTCGAGATAGTCCATCCATTTACGACGATTGCTATTCCAATGTTCTTGAAGGATTAAACGAACGTATTTGTTACCTAACAAGAGTGTGTATATTTTATCGCTCATTAGATCACTCACCCAAAGTTGTTTTCATCGTATTCCTTTTAATCTCCCAAAATTCATCTTCATACTAGATCCCTTCTTTCCTTTTAATATTCGAAAAATCTTTTATGTGATGACAGTGAAAATCAAGCAAGCTCTTGTCCGAGAACCTACTGATACATTTTCTTGTTGTATTTCTTCTCATCCACTTCATAATTCTGTGAGTAATAAGAAAGCTAAATTACAACATCAGAATTATTGTGAAGTACTTGTTGATCTTGGATTGGAAGTTATCAAACTACCACCTGATAACGCGTTTCCTGATGGTTGTTTTGTTGAAGATACAGCAATAATCCATAAGAATAGAGCGTTAATTTCTCGGATGGGAGCAATCAGTAGAAGAGGAGAAGAACGAGCAGTCCATGATTTCCTATTTGAATCTATGAAAGTCAAAATAACTGGTGCCCCAGGTACTATAGAAGGGGGAGATGTCCTTCATCTTCCCAAATATTTAATTTCTGGGGTTTCACAGAGAACAAATGAACAGGGTGTAAAGCAACTATCAGATTGGCTGCAAATTGAGGTGAAACGAATAACTGATGAATCAATCATTCATCTGAAAAGCCACGTGACTTATCTCGACTCGGGCACTGTGATCGTGAATGACACTGTTTCTAATCATCCTATTCTTGGATCTTTCACGAAAATTATAGCAGCACCAAAAGAGCAATATGCTGCAAATACTTTAACCATAAATAATATGGTTTTACTTCCTACTGGTCATCCAAATACCCACCAAAAGTTAATGGACAATGGATTCGATGTTATCACAATGGAAATGTCTGAATTTCAGAAATGTGAAGGAGCATTGACTTGTTTATCTCTTCTATTTTGAAGATTAATCGACGAGGAAGAATTTTATTCATATCTTTTCCAGTCAAAAGTTTTCATGATATTGTTACTCCACCTGGCCAAAGTATCAGGTCCAATATAATAACTTGCTCTAGCTTCTGGAAATTCCTCAGAAATAGATGCCATTCTGTGAAGAAACGTATGAGTCCATTCATAGGGAATATTCACGCATCCAACAACAATTCCCTCTTCTTCATTAATATAAACATTAGAATAAGGAAAAAACTTGAAATGTTGTAGAACTAATCGAAGGTGGGAACTTGTGAGAGCAGAAATATAGAAAAAAATCCATGAACCTAAACCAATATTTGAGAAAACGGGGAAGCGATAAATGACTTTATTCCGTAATAAATTATTCCAATCAGCAATAATGGCTTTTCTTGGTCTTTTCAGTTGGTTTTCAAGAGATTCATCATCCATAATTGAATATAATTGAATGTAACCAAGTAATTGAGCTTCTGCTGATGATAAATTATAAATTTCGAAATGAGGATCTAAATTTGATTCAATTCCAGTCTTTCCTAAGATTAAATCCTTTTGCCAAGTTCCATCTAGCTCCATTAATGGAGGTCTTAGACTCCATCTCTCAACTGGATTAATTGTCAATCCTCCGAGATTCCATCCACGATATTGACGGAGTAATAACTGATGATCTGGGTAGGTAACATCAAATATTTCTTTAATCTTTGAAATAAAGTCAAAATCTGAGTATGGATATTGAATAATTGTTAAAAAGGCTTGGAATCCTGGAATAGGAAAATAAAATGAAACATATTCCTGAATACTTACAGGAATGTTTTTTCGACTTGTTTTATGTATAAATGCAATAGTTTGATATCCAATCTTTGCCATATCAATGGAGAATATTACACTAAGGATATCACATTTAATTAGATATTCGAGTCGACTAGAGACAGTTCTTACATCCTGACGTGTACCATAAGCCAGTTCTTTTATCTTTGGAAATCTATCCAATGACTTTGAAAAATTGGGATTGGCCAAGCGTTGAATAATCTTATAATCAGTCTTTCGGATCCGTATATTGAGATCCCCAGAAATTGTCAGTAGAGTTTTTCTGAACTCCTCAAAAGTCGGATTTGCAAGCAACTTTTTATAAAGATTATCTGAGGACTTCATTGCTTCGTACAATATGAGTTTCTTAGGTATTAGAACATTAATTCCTTCAATGGAGATTAATAGTGAGTGAAAATTCTTAATATATGATTCAATATAATGGATAAACTCCAATTCTTGCCATTTTTGATAGAATGGAAAGGTTGTAGTAGGATAGAGTTTTTCTTCTAATTCACTCCAATTTTGCCATAAATTAAATTTCTTTTTATCAGAATACATTAAATCTTTTACACTCTTCCAATAAGTGAGAAAATCTTTAATAATGGATGATCTGCTTGTTGTACTAATCGAGTTTGCAGTTTCGTCTTGGGACAGATTGATGACCTTCTTTACTAATTATATTATGATTTTAAAAGAAACAAACTAGCTATATTTTATGCATTTTTCTTCATTCATTAATTTTATCTACAGGGTTAAGGAGGATCCTAAATGTATTACAGACTAATTTGCACTACGAGTTGATAGAAATGGTTTTTAAGATGAGAGATCGCTTGAATCTAGATAAATATAATAGAATAAATATCTATAGATACCTGTTATTGGTAGCAGTGATATTCTTTTTCGTAATTACAGTAGCAATGGGCATAGCTCCTCCTACAACTGGTCCTCCAGGTGGAATGGGTGGCTAAGCAAAGAAACAAACAAAAGATGTAAGAGATTTTGTTAACTGCAAATTCTGATATTAATTGTGGGTTACTTTCTGCTCTTCTACCTGTAACTTTTATTCACGACTTCAAAATTACATCAGCAGGTATAATTTGTTATTTTAAAGAGGATATTGAACAAATCCTTCCTCAAGTTAGTTCATTCCTAGATGCACTCAAAGAGGTGACCATGAAAAATTTCTATTTCGATATGAAAACTAAGGAGATAGGTACGTTGAAAACTTATGATGCGGAACCTCTTTCGTTTAATGAAAAATATTTTTTTCAAGAGGTATTATGTGATTATATTGATCATGGTTCAAATAAACAGAATTAATTACCCATATGTAAAAAAAGTAATGAAGATTCAATACAATAATTTACGATGTGTGTGATATTGTGATCCTTAAAACAGAGAATGAACGCAAATCACACAAAGACGAAAGTCTTACGAGGGATCTTGTAAGCCGAACTAAGAAAACTAGGGGATGACCTATTACACACCAAGAATTAACCACTGAAAAGGCCTTTACAAATCCGTTTCAATCCTATATCATTACGGATGATGATGTAATCCTTTATTATACGCAATCCTTTGCGGAAATAAGTGGTTTGAACCCCTCCCAGTCATCCCCTCGTCTATCACAGCTAAATACCAGGGATGTAAGCTTTGACCTTCTTGAAGATTCGCATTTAATATATAACGTTTATTCCTGTCATAAAAAGTTACCTATTCCTCTACCCTATCAACAAATGTGGATTGAAGACCTTATTCATGAATTACGCACTGCTAGCCTCATAATGGGACTTGGAACTCGATTGATACAAGAAACATCTAGTTCCTCGCTTCCTTATCTATTTGAAACCCTTAGAACAGCCTCACATCGACAGAAAATGAGTACTTTAATTGCGTCAGATTTTATTCAACTTTTAAGCTCTCCTCCCTTATTATCTCCAGCTACTTTGTCAGGAGTAATTTCCAAAAGCTGGAGCTCTTCTCCAGATCCTTCTAGGGTCAGATTTCATGTTCAAGCCGATAATGGCTATAATGAGCCGTATTTCAACGCAAACCCCGTTATTTATGGCAGTGAACATTTTCTGGCTAATTTTTGTATTACTACTCTCACCTGGTTTGAAACCGAACCCGTTACGATTGAATTGGAACAAATAAACCGCGTTTCGATCAGGCTTAGCTTTTGTATTCCCTATGATCACTACTTATCTTCGTTACAAAGCTATCGGTTAATTAATCATTATTTTCAATACATAGCTGCGTATTTTAATCTCCGTTGTTGGCTAACTCAATCAACCTTCAATCTTGTTTTCCCCTTATCAATTGACCAAAATATTAGCTAGTAGCTAATTGGGGGGAATACTTGCATCAGGATCCTTATACCCGTAATAGGCTCCCATATCTACGGAAACATTATTTATTCTCAGATAAGTGAATATTTGTCCCGCATGAAACCATTCATGACCAATCTCGTCAAATATCTCGTGGTACAATGAGGATTTTTCTTCTTGATAAAAAAACTTCACATTTTTCTCTCGTGCATCCTCCAGATGCTCCTCAAGATATGCAATTAATTTTTCAAGTCCCTCATCATAAAGTTTCACCAAACCTTGTGCATTTAAGGGAAAGTTTTGCTTTTCAAGTTCACCAAATTCTTCTCCTGACTTTAATTCACCTTTAAACAATTCAAGGAGCAGTAATGGACTAGAAGCTAAATGATTCGCTAAATCAGCTGTACTCCTCATTCCAGAACCAGGTTTCCAGTCCCAGATGTCAAGGGGAATCATTTTCAGTAAATAAACTATGCCTTTTCGGCGTTTTTGCATTGTGACGATTAGTTCCTCCATATTGTAACATCCGAAATCAATTCATAACTGAAGCACTTTTAAAGGTGACTCCCCTAGCACCTGTGAGATTGATCTGTTATGGAGTTAATGGACAATTTACTTCAAGGATTGACAATTGACCAGCGGGATTATCAATTGCAAGCGGTGCAAGAAATTCTCACCCACTACAAAGAATCGCGTTCAATTCTGTTAAACTATCCATATGGAACTGGAAAAACTATTATCGCTCTTCTTGTTTTGTTAAAACTTCGGTTGGACGAACCAGGTAAGCAATTCATCTTTACTTCCGCAAGAGAAGCAGCTGGACTTCGATGTCGTCAAGCAGTGGAAATGGGAAAAGAATTTGGTTTTATAGCCAGACTAGGTTATCTCTTTAATGCTCAAATTGGAGGAAAAGGATTGAATCTATCACAAAAGTTAAAAATGTACCAAGCTTCCCAAGTAATCTTTTCTCCAATACAAACTGTCATGAACGATCGTTTTCAGATTAAATCTCGTCTCAAAGTTGATATTTTTGCCAATGTTTCTCTTTGTATTGTAGATGAAGCCACAGATCTACTAGCCCGATCCATGACTGGCTTTCGTTTATCGAAATACTTCCAAGAATTATTCCAAGTTCGAAAACAAAAGAATAATTTTCCAATACTTGCAATGTCAGGGACAAGAGATCAATACAAAGCTCAATTTATCATGCAAGTACTTGGTGAAGACGCTCACCAAATGTCCCGTTTAGACTTATCACCCTATGAAACCATCACTCAAATCAAACCGATAGTACGGGACGATTATATCAAGAATGATCAAACAATTTCAAATTTATTGACCAAGCCTGTCGGAACCATTCAAGAAATACTTGATCCCAATCTAAGTCGATTAGAAATTGTCAAACTGTCATATGGAGGAGCTCTTGATCGATTACGAGGTGATCAAAGCACTTATCCAATCAAACTAGGCAAATATCGAGTAACCACCAATGATGATCGCATCCAACTAATTAATGCTTTTGCCCTGCTTTTTAAACTAACACACGCTCGTTTACTTCTCCTTGAAAGCACTCCTGGGGAATATCTTAAATATACCAAAAAAGAGGAAAATAAGGAAGTCTTTCAATCATTGATAGAAGTGAGTTCACAAATCATCTCCTATCGAGTTGATTTACCTCGTTATGATAAACCAGAGGAAGTTACCACTCGAGGATTAATTCATCCAAAAATAGAATTAGCTATAAACATAATTCATGAACATATCATTCGAGGTGCCAAAGTACTGCTATTCACACGCTATTTGGCTTTGGGTGATCAATTAAGGATGATTTTGGAAACCCTACAGTATCCTGGAGTTAAATATCTTTCTGGTAAAACAAAGGAAGAATCACGTCACATCATCCTCGATCAATTTCGGAAAGAGGATGTTAATGTTCTGATTTTCACTCCTGTAGGTGGTCGGGGATTAAATTTAGAGGAAGCGGACGTGGTTATCCATTTAGATATTACTAGTAATCTGGATGATATGACGCAACGTAGGGAACGGGCAAGAGGGTGTATTGAGTACGTTCTTGTCTTACAGGGGACAAGTGAGGAAGGGAAAGTAAAAGAGTATGCTAAGCTAACGAGTGCTTCAACGGTTGAGTGAATCCAACGTACACTACGTCGTTTTAGATCTGATCCCATTTACTTGAACTTTCATCTTAGATTATAAGCTCTGATCCACAGAAAGCACAGAACTTAGCATTTGGTAACAATATATTACCACATGATGAACATCGCTCTCGGTTGTCAGAGATAACTGTAGGAATGAAATCTGGCTGGTGAGGAAAGACTTGAGCACTTTTTTCTACAACCGTACGGGAGACAAAGATCGGTTTTACCATTGGTTCTGATTTATAGGTTATAAATACTGCAAGAATTATCACTACTAAGACAAAGAAGAAAATTTGGAACAAATAGACTAGATAAAGCCCAATCTCTGAGGAAGGATTCATTAAATCAGAAATAAAATCGAAAAAAAGCGGGACAGCTCCAGAGAAGAGAATAAAAGCAAAAATCAATACAATGAAGTTGAAGATTGAACTAGTTTTATTCTTGGTTTCAGTAATGATTTGTAACCAAATCGGTTTATCCGCACTTCGACCTTTTGAAATTAATTGTATGAAAACATATCCTCCAGCTATAGCACCAACACCTAGTGCTATCAGAATCCAGTAAGATGAAACTACCATCGCAATTGATATTTCTAGCTCTGCCTCCAGCTCAGTATTAGCAATTTGCGCAACACCTGAAACAGTATTAGTTATACTATGAAGTAAAATCGGCCAAAACACATTTCTTGTTCTTAGATACAAAAACCCTAATATTAACCCTCCGAGAAGTGTACTGAAGAAATGAGAAATCGCGAATCCTAGAGATCCATCAAAAAGATCGGTTGGTGTGTGACGTAATGAGAACATTAAACTTGAAAAGACTAAGGCCCATGCTTGACCCACACCTCGTCTCTCAAACATTGGAATCAGTGTACGACGAAAAACTAATTCTTCCCAGATTGGAGCTCCTATTGTTAAGACAGCAAAAAAAAGTACAATAAATACGGGATCACCTAGTGAAGTTATAGTAGGTTGTATTGAAGCTGGAGCTTCTGTTGACAATTCCAATATTTGTTCAAGAATATAAGTCACAGCTAAAACAACAGTTATGATGAATACCAAATCTAATGCATGTAATACATAAGTTGTCTGGATAAATGGCCCTTTGGGATTCTTTTTTTCTTCTGGTTCGATTTTTTTCAAATTGTAAAGAACGAAAAATCCAATGATTGCCCCCACTTGGGCCCCAAAATTTAGTAATAAATTATATACTGTTTCATTTGCTGCTATCGACGGTATTATCTCATTATAACTGGCAAAACTGATACCAAGAGCGAATATCGTGCCTACTAGATCAAAACATGAAACTAATAATAAAATTACTGCGAAAACATATAAAACGTCTTTTATATGAATTTTCTTTTTATCTTGCGATGTATTTTCCAATGAATGTTCCATTTATGATTACCTCAATGTTTAAGATGGAAGAAAAAAGATTCCGAAAAAGAATGCACCTAATGCTACCCACAATGACCAACGAGTGTATTTTCGTGCTTTTTTCCCGCCCTGAGATTTTTCTACAAAGATCGTATAACTCGTTAAGACTAGAATTGATGCAAAAACAACATCAAAAAACCAGAATACCAGATTCTTATAAATAAATGCTCCTGCAGCAAGTGACGAAACTATTGCAATAGTAAAACAGAAAGTCGCAACAATGCTTGCCATTTTTGTTCCGTACTTCACTGCTAATGAATTAAGATGCTGCTTTTTGTCTCCCTGAACGTCTTGAATGTCCTTTGCCACTTCTCGTCCCACACTCATAAAGAGTGTCGTGTTTAGAATGATTAGGCATGCCGTTATGGTCATTCCTTTTTGGGGATTTAGCAAAAAAAATCCCATGAACAATGGGGCAACATAGCCTATAGATACCCAGACATTACCGATAAACCCTAATTGCTTGACACCAAAATTATACCCTACACCAATTATGACGAATATTATCGTGAAGATTAGAAGGGCAATGGTTACCTTATAAATCAATACAAGACCGCTTATAATGAGAACAGCCGTTAAATATATTAAAAAAGTTAAAATCTTTACAAAATTTCTCGAAAGGTCTCCGCGGGCTAATGGACGGTCAAGACGTTGATTTGCTATATCGGTTTCGACATCAAAGAAGTCATTAATCGCCTGGTTTCCCCAAGTGAGCAGCATAGTAGCAAATAGACCAAATATCAGTCCTGGCCACTCCAACACACCGTTATTAAATAAGAACGTAATGAAGTCGGGGTTACTCCCCTCAAGAACAAAAACAATAAAGCCAGCAGAGAGAACAGCAAAACTACTTAAAATCCCAAGGGTAAAACGTAAAAGGTCTAATATTGCCCTAAATTGTGTCATACTCACGGTTGTCTCTCCACTGATCAAAATACGATAGGTTTGAAATTATGAAGGCATGAAATAACAAGGATTTTCTTCCTCAAATGTATTTTTCTCACGGAATTGCTAATTCCGAACCGAAAATTATCACTTGTTATTCTAAAGACAATATTGCCTGTCGAACCAGAATCAATAGCCAGTATAAAACTCAATGAACTCACCTAGAGATTAAGAAATCTGCAAAAATCTTCAGATAATGAACTAAAAGAGGAGTAGTTCAAGTTACGATTACCTTTAGGGAGGCTTTTATAAGGAGTATCTCATGTAAATATGTGGTTTGCTTCCATTCAAAAATCTCTTCTTTGAATAGGAAATAACCAATTATATCTTGTGAAAACTCTTGTATACAATCTGTGAAGTATTATAGATTAAATTAAAGAGGATTAATCATGCCTGAACAACAACAAGTATATATTGCTGGAGGAACGACCACTCCTTTTGATTATCCAGTAAACCTGCAAATTGAAGAGCTTGTTGCAAATACAATTCGTCAATTATATAAAGACGTTCCGAATTTTCATCTAAAGGATGTAAGAGATAACGGGATGGTGGTTTACAGTCATTTTAGCGTCCATTTTGCTCATCAATTAACTTCTTATTGGATATTACATGATCATTTGGGTTTGGTTGGAGTACCCCATTTTAGAATAGATAATGGTGGCAATACTGGAGGTAGTGCTCTTTATGCAGCTTATGCACTGGTCAGAGCAGGACTAGCTGATGTCGTCCCAGTAATTGGGTACGAATTGATGGGATCAGTTTCTCAGAGTAAAGGTTCAGAGTTTATTGCTATCGCGTCAGATACGAGATATGAGGCAATGCTTGGCGCAAATTATACTAACTATTATGCTGGACTTGCCCGTATTTTTATGGAGAAATACGGCTTAACTGAGGAAGATTTTGCGGAAATTGCCATAAAGAATAAGAATAATGCCATGGCAACTGGCGAAAAAGCACAACATTATCGAACTGTTGGTAAAAAATTAACAATCGATGATGTAATGGCAAGTCGTTTGATTTCTTATCCATTGAAGAAGTGGGATTGCTGCTTCATGTCAGAAGGAGCGGCCACAATTCTTGTTTGTAATGAAAAATATGCCAAGCAATATTCACCTGATCATTCTGTAGAAATAACTGGTGCGGGTCTTTCTTCATGTACCATTCGCGCTGGTGATCGATACGCGTTTCCTGGATGGACAGAAAAGTATGGAGAGGGATATCCAGGGTTAGGTGAGTTTGCAGCTTGTCGTCATTCTGCCGAAGTTGCGTATAAAATGGCTGGAATAGACTGGAAAGATTCGTACAAACAAATTGATGTTGCAGAAGTCCACGATGCATTTAGTACTTCAGAGTTCCAGATATACAATGCTCTTGGCTGGTGTGAATCAACCACACCAAAGCAGTTTATTCGGGATAAAATGCCCATGATGGAAGGAGAAATACCGACGAATCCTGGTGGAGGATTAATAGGGTATGGCCATCCAGTGGGTGCAACAGGATTGATGTCGGCAATTGAGTGTTATTATCAGCTTACAGGGTTAATTCCGCGTGAACACAAAAGTACCGATAATGAGGTCAAAGATGCTGAAGTCGGGCTGGTGAATTCTCATGCTGGTACAGGTACATCTATCAGTAATTTTATCTTTAAGAGAGTGTGAGGTGTAATAAAAATGACTAAACTTCATCCAACTCCAAATAATAAAAACTTTGATTGGAAAGAGTGGAAAGAATTAAGCAAACTGATCCCTGAAAAAGGATGGGTATGGCAAAATGTTCGTACAGGGTCAGCAGAAGATGGAACAGATTGGGTTGAACAACAGATATACTACGATATGTTGTATACTT
>DXJL01000009.1 GCA_019057635.1 Candidatus Heimdallarchaeota archaeon | reverse complement strand
TGATGAATTAAGAAATGAGTTGGGTGAATCGCGAACACGAAAAATACTTTCAGAGGTGGGAAAAACGATGGGTAAGGATATATTAAACAACGACCCTGGCAAAATGAACCAACTCACTATTGAACAACGAATAGTCACGCTTGTGAAGATTTTCGAGGATTCTGGGAAATTTCCCACCGTATCGGAAGACAAGGAGTATTATTATATTAGAAATAGCAACTGTCTACTCTTTAGCGTTGTAAAAAAGCATTCGATTTTGTGTGAAGTCGATCATAATATTGTGAAAGTGATGCTGGGCACCCAACCTGAGAAACAACAGTGTTTGAAAAATGGGGACGCATTCTGTCAATATCGAATTAATAAAGACTCCCACTCAGCAACTGAACCAAGCTCAAACTGATTAATTATCAGTAAATCTTCGAGTAAAATCCCAAAAGTGTTTGGCATTACAAGTGAATAAGATGAATATCTTTCAGATTTTAGCAATTTGTGGAATGATGAGTCCGATCGTGTATACGCTGATGTGGATTGTTGGTGGAATGTTACGACCCGAGTACAGTCATATTCGAGATGACGTAAGTTCACTCATGGCAACAGGAGCCCCGAGAAAACGGTTATTAGATGCCTTTATCATAACTTCAAGTGTCTTATTATTTGTCTTTTATCTGGGAGTTCATGACGGGATAAATAATGGACAGGGGTCAATGGTAGGTCCCATGTTATTATTGGCGAGTTCAATTCTGGGAATATGCGTGGCACTTTTCTTCCCCTTGGATGCTGGGGGTGAATTCCAAACGTTCAGAGGAAAAATGCATATCGTCTTGATAGTAGCATCAGGAATATTGACAATTGCAGGAATGGTCGCTCTTTGGCTTCGTTTAGAATCCATAGAAGGGTGGCAGGCCTTTGCCACATATTCACTTCTTTCAGCAATCGTTTCCCTTATTCTTGTCATTCTAGCAGGAATTTACGCAAATACGAAATATAGAGGCATAGTTGAACGATTCATGGTGACCGCCTATCAGCTCTACTACTTTGTCTTGGCCCTGATGGTCTTTCTCACGAATTAAGTGAGGTCATTAAGTGAAGTTGACACAGCTGAATTCGAACCAATAGTTACCAGTTTATTGCAGGGGAAAGTAAGAAAAGAAACAAGTAAAATAATTACAGATAAAGTGATATGAGGACGTTTAAATAGATGGAATTGGCACAAATTGGAATAGGGTTATTTATTGTAGCTCACGGACTAGTACATATAATGTTTGAATTTAATATCCAAGATCCGAACAATGAGAAGAATGTTGGCTGGTCAGGGGAATCGTGGGTACTGTTCAACTTCTTGAATGAGAATACAGTTAAATTAGTAGGCAAAATACTCTGGGGACTGGTAATTGTTGGTTTTGTGGTAGCTGGGCTTGGATATTTAGAATTACCAGTCTTTATCGATTGGTGGGAAACTACTCTCATCCTCTCCTCCATTCTTTCACTTGTTTCATTCGTGCTGTTTTGGAATGGTCTAGGTCCGAGTCCCTTGTATTACATAGTAGGGATAATTCTCGATGTAGCCTTTTTGGCGTTACCTTTGATTCAAAAATAAGTTGAATTCATACCCAAGATCATCAAAAAAGTTTAAAAATATGTACAACACAAAATAAGAGAAAAAATCTATAAATGAGAGATATACTCTATTGTAAAAATAAATCGAGAGATGATTGTGAAGATGAAAGCTATAGTGTGTGAAAAGTTCGGTTCAGCCGATGTCCTTGAACTGAAAGACATAGAAAAACCAATCCCGAAAGACAATGAAGTCCTAATTAGAAACTATGCTTCTGCAATACAAGCATTGGATATCACTTTTCGGAGTGGTAGAAAGGTTCTATCGGGCGTTTTTAGAATAGTAGCAACTGGAATCAGAAAACCACGAAAGAAAATTGTTGGTCTGGATTTTTCTGGTGAAGTCGTTTCTGTGGGGAAGAAAGTAACACAGTTTAAAGAAGGGGATCAAGTTTATGGAGGAACAATGAATGGAAACGCTTGTGCTGAATATATGCGTCTACCAATCAACAATAGAATAGCAATAAAACCTAAAAATATGAGCTTTCAAGAAGCAGTTGCAGTGGTGGGAGGTGCAATACCCGCATTAGCAGCACTAAAGAATAAAGCACAAATTCAGGGTAGTCAGAAAGTTCTTATCAATGGCGCGTCTGGAGGAATTGGTACCTTTGCTGTCCAAATTGCAAAAAAAGTGTATGACACTGAAGTGACTGGCGTATGTGGTACGAGTAATGTAGATATGGTAAAGGATCTCGGTGCAGATTACGTGATTGACTATACAAAAGAAGATTTTACAAAAAATGGTCAAATATATGATGTCATTTTTGATGCTGTGGGAAAAAACAATTTTTCTAATTGTAAAAATTCTCTATCTCAAAATGGAATCTACGTAACCGTTGATTTTTATAATCCCAGAAAACATCGATTACAATTAATAACTAGTATATTTACCAGTAAGAAAATGAAAGGCGGTATGCTCGGTGATTTCAGTGATCTGAATTTACTACGAGAGTGGATTGAAGAAGGCAAGATCAAATCAGTTATTGACCGAGTGTATCCATTAAGCCAGACTGCAGATGCTCATCGATATTATGAAGCAGGTCACGCTAAAGGCAAAGTTATAATTGCGATAGATTGAATTAAGAATGGTCTAAAGTTCTGGTTGCTATTCTCATAAAAGGAACAGGGTAATTAGAAAGTTTTCACTTGAATTGGGGTTTAATAAGCTCTAATTATTTTTATCATAAAATGAAAACTGGAGAAGGAAAAAAGGTTACTCAAATATGGTGTTCAGATGGCTAGTGAAACTGTCGTAATGAACCTGATTGGATTCCTTTATCTGTTTATTTTGGGAACTAATGCCGCTAGTGTCGGACTCGGCAATAGAATAGATGTGGGAGAAGTGGATGCAGTTGAGAAGCTTCAAACAATTAATGAAAACCCGAATAAGTTCCAACAAAGTATCATTGCGGCACTCATATCACATTTTAGTATCCTAGCGATTGCTGGAATGTTATTTCTCGCTTTCAACAAATATAATACGATACTTGCATTGATTGGGACAATCTTTCGCGTAGGAGAAGGAATAATCCTTAGTTACAATGAGATCGAATCCTATACGCTTCTTAATCTAGCAAAGGAATATGCAATTGCTAATGGAACAGACAAGTTAACATTGACTAGTTCGACTGGAAAAATCCTCCAAAAGAAAAATATTCGATTCAAATTTGGATTAAACCTACTCGCCTTTGGCACTCTGGCTTACATCATCCTATTTCTTGCATATGAAGCCATAGTTATACCGATTGCTTGGTTAGGATTTGTAGCTAGCGTGCTCTCGGTTATTGGTACAGTTATAATACTTACAAAACCCGATATTGAAATTTGGTACAAGATTGGTTTACCATTGATGATGTTATTCGAAATAACGTTTGGAATATGGTTATTATTTTGAACTTGTTTTCCCGTTATCTAAAACATAAAGATCCTCTCCAATTATTAGACCTACTTCTCTCTTAACTAAATTTGAAAACAACGGAATAAACCAGTCTGTAATGTTTCCACCTATTTTAACAATTAATTCACAAGTCAAAGATCGTACAAAATGAGTTTATTCTGCTAAATTCCCAATAAATACGAGATCGAAGAGTGTGATAATAATCCCAACACCTAATCCAAAAATCTATCTGAAAGCCTGGATAATCACTTCACCAGTATCCCATATTTCATGTCCTACTTCTTTAAAATCTGCCTTTAAAAGAGAGAGCTTTACACTATCTATTGTCGATCGGCCTTGTTGCATACTCGGAAGTTCTAGAGAGGACAAAAAACGATTCATTGCTTTGTATAGAGAAACTTTGCTTTCTGGATGATGCAACCAAGCACTATCATCATCAAGATTTGTAATTATGACTAAACGCCCGTTAGGGGATAACTAATTTCTTAATTTAGAGAAAAAATCATCAGAAAAACTACTAGCAGAGGTTACGAGAAAATACGAAGACTCCTACAAAAAGCGAACTCCCAAATCAGGAGAGGTTGCTGAAAAAGCCAAAAAATATATGCCCGGAGGTGATACCCGAGCAATTATCTTTTGGCG
>DXJL01000092.1 GCA_019057635.1 Candidatus Heimdallarchaeota archaeon | reverse complement strand
TTTAATTCTTTATGTTGTTTCATGGCATCGGTATAACGAGCAGCACCTGTTTGGGTTTGATAACGCGATTTCCGCGCAGCTAATCCCCAGTTCCAGGCAAATCGCGATATGCCCACACATTTAGCTAGTAGCGTCCGTTCCTTGTTATTTACTTTTAATTCGTACTTGTACCCTCGTGTACGGAACATCCCTGACCATCCTTACTAGTACTAGCTATAAATATATAGTAATACTGATTGAGTAGGAGCTTTTCTGCTTATAAACCTATTAAACCCCGTGATCCAAATCAAATTTGCTTATTTTCCGTTATTCTAGTATCAAGAGGTAAACTAGTTCATTGCTAGTGTTATAATCTCATGAGATCGGTTCAATCATCTGTTAATGCTATTTTTTAATCTCTATCCCCTTTTCTTCCCTTTTCCTTCAGTAACTAGCTATCTGTTTCTCTCATCCCCTTGAAATCTTCTTTTCCTATTTGTCCATAAATGTCCCTATTTACCCCCAAAATAACAGATAGTTATCAACCCTTTATCAATATTCATTCTCTTTCAATATCAAAATATGTTTTATAATCATCAATATGAGGTCATAATTAATATGAATTCTTAACTAAAAGACAAGTGAAGGATGTAACAATGAATGTAAAAGAATTAAAGCAATTACTTATACAGGAAGCTAAGGAAATAGAGACTTATGTTATAAATACACGTAGATATATACATATGCATCCCGAAACAGCTTTTGAAGAAGTAAAAACCCGTGATCTCATTGAAGCAGAATTAAAAAAACTTGGTTTTGATACTATAAGAACTGCTAGGACAGGGGTCATTGGGGTTTTGAATGGTAAGAAAACTGGCCCAACAATTGCATTACGTGCAGATACTGATGCTTTAAATCTCACAGAAGAAAATGATGTTGAATATGCAAGTACAATTCCTGGGAAGATGCATGCTTGTGGGCATGACGCACATACGGCTATGTTGTTAGGGGCTGCTAAACTAATATTTAAATATCGTGGCCAACTTTCTGGAACCATAAAGCTCCTTTTTCAACCTGCAGAAGAAGGTGGTGGAGGAGGTAAACTGATCTGTGATGAAGGTCACCTGGATGATGTGGATAAAATCTTTGGTATTCATGTTTGGCGAGAACTGGAAGCAGGTATTATTGGTTCACGAAAAGGGGCTATGTTGGCTTCTGCAGATACATTTACGGTGATTATTACTGGGAAAGGAGGCCATGCCGCTGCACCTCACCAAACCATTGATCCCACCGCAGTTCTTGTCGATATTTATAATGCTCTCCAGAAAATAGTCTCTCGCGAGATAGACCCCTTTAGTGATGTTATTATTACCACTCCAGTTATGCAAGCAAGCGACGCGTTTAATGTGATCCCACGAGAAGCGAAGTTGGAAGGTACATTTAGAACTATGGATCCCAAGATTAGAGATCACATCGTTACAAGAATTCCAGAGATTGTACAAGGATATTGCAAAGCTTGGCGATGTGAAGGATCAGTAGCCTTCAATGAAGGTGACATGATACCATATCCTCCTCTAATAAATGATGCTCAATCAGTAGATGAAGTAATTGAAATTTTAAAAGGCACTGAACTAAGTTATGTCTCAATGGATCCTTCTATGGGTGGTGAAGATTTCGCTTTTTATTTACAAAAGACCAAGGGAGCCTTTCTAACCTTGGGAATATATAATGAGGAAAAAGGTATCACTTCGCCCCATCATCATCCTCACTTTGATGTAGATGAAGCAGTACTTTGGAAAGGGACCGCCTTGTATGCTTTGCTAGGTTTTTATTCGCTGTTTAATGTGTGAAAATGAATGATCTTTGAGGAGCAATTATTAGGGGTATTAAGTGAGACTGGAGTAAATGTTCTCTTAACGAATCCCTGTGCTCGGTTACAAACAATATTGAATTTACTTTCCGAAACCGATGAATTTGACATTCTAGAAATTACCCGTGAAGAACACGGTGTAGGTATTGCTGCAGGTGCATATATGGCTGGTATGAAACCAGCTATGCTAATATAGAGTACAGGAATAGGAAACATCCTTAATACTATTGCCTCCTTGACATTAACATATCAATTCCCCCTGCTGATAATGGCAAGCTGGAGAGGAGTAATCGATGAACCAATCGCTGCACAGAAAATTTTTGGAAGGGTTGTAGAAAAGCTTCTTACAGCTTTGGATATAGAAACTCACATAATAGATGAGAGTACCGATATAGCATCATTTGGAGACAAAATTCTTCAAGTGTATGAACAACGGAAAGTATTAGTCCTCCTTTGTTCCCCAAGAGTATGGACAAAGTCGCAAGATCTGTACTCTGAAAAAACTTTTGAAGTTTCACATCTAAAGCATTATCAAGAAGAGGTGAAACAAAAAAATTGCACTGTTAATCCCAGTATGACCCGAATAGACGTTCTTAAAGACCTTACTGATAATATGACTAAGAAAGATCTTATCATCGCTAATATTGGATTTCCAGCACGAGAATTATACCATGTGAACGATCAATCACATTTTTTCTATATGACTGGGAGCTTTGGACAAGTGAGTGCTATCGGCATTGGTATAGCTAGGTATCAACCAAATAAGCAAATTTATGTCCTTGAAGGAGACGGGAGTATGTTGATGAGTCCTGGTATTCTTCCAATGATTACTGCATATTCGCCTAATAATTTAACGATAATTTGTTTGAATAATGGGAGTTATGGTTCAACAGGGAATCAACCGACCCTTTATAATTTAGGATTTATTGATTTTAGCATTGTGGTACACGGATTTGGATTCCAACCGTCTAAGTTCGCTAATATCAGTGATAGATCAAATTTAATGGCATTAGTTCCTAATTTATCTGATTATCAATTCATTCAGATATTTATCAGACCATTAAATGCGGAGGTCGGAAAAATCCCTTTAACACCAAAAGAAATAGGTGATAGATTCATGAACTCAATGAGTGATTGATATTAGGGTTTTCTCTTTAGATCTGGTTTTGTGTCCTGTTCATTCTCTGCTTGAAGAGTTTCTGTAATTTTAGAAGGAGCAATCCCTGCTGTTACGCTTTTAATGAGAGTTAATTGATCAGCTAGTGTATAACCACATAAGGGACAACCTGATTTCCCTGTTATTTCAATTACCGAGCTAAAATCTAATCCACATCCCTTACAACTAAAAGGAAACATAACTAAGTCTCCAGAGCAGTTAGGACAATTAGTAGAACCAACTGTGGCTAAATCAACATAATCATGGATACAGACAAATCTTTTACAAGAATTACATTGCAGGTACTGCTGATCAGATATCTCTCCGATACAAACTTGACAATTAGTTTCCTTTGGCGGAGTCGGTTCTAACAGTAACATATCGGATCTAAGTACAAGAGATTTATTCATTATTCTTAGAGGGGTTAAGGAAGCTTTGACAGCATTTGGTAGCTTAAGTTTACGAGTTTCTAATTCTGAAGATAACGTATCAACATGAATTGCTTTGCCCATTACCAGATCTTGAACCCATGTTTGTTGAGGTTTAGGCCGGTAATATTCAATAATGTTTTTAGCCTTAGTTTTTATGTCTCTACCGTAAGCATTGGATTTTGCCTTTATCTTGGGAAAAGCCTTGATGGTACTGAAAATGATGACTCCTACAAATGAAATGACTACTAATATAGCAAGAATAATTGTGATTGGATTCGAAAAGAAATTTTTCGGATCACTACCAAATGTACTTTCTAGATAATCATTGAAAAAATCGTTATCGCTGTCAGGATCACGAGGATTAGTACCAAGCAAAAATTCTTCTCTATTGGTTAATCCATCCGAATCTGCGTCGTCTTCACCATCATTAATTCCAATGATAAAGTTATGACGATATTCATAGATATTAGGTAGACCATCGTTGTCTAAATCGCTGTCTGCGTCATCTTTACCAGCTTCAAGCCCATTTTTATATTCATAAATATTCGGCATACCGTCATGATCGGCATCCATGCTTGAATCATTTAATGCAGAATTGAGATTATTAAGAAATTCATAAAGATTAGGCATACCATCATGATCATTATCAGCACTTGCGTCATTGTAGCTGCCATTTAAACCATAGATAAACTCATAATAATCTGACATCTGATCTAAGTCACTATCAGCTAATTGGGGGTTTGTACCAAATATAAACTCATTAATATTCGATAAACCATCACCATCAGGATCGGTAGCCCAGTCATCTTCATTAGATGGATATAATCCATTCTCTATTTCCCAAGAATCGGGTAATTGATCCTTATCTAAATCTGTTACATTCCAGAGTTTAATAGTCTGATCTCCAGATGCTGAGGCAAGAAGAGGAATTTTTGGATGAAAATCTAAACCGCGAATTGATTGAGTGTGGCCTGTAAGATTTATGACGAGTATATTTGAAATGTCATCCCAGATAATGATTTCTCCATTTTCCAAACCTGAGGCTAGATAGTACCCGTCATAACTATAGGCAACAGAACGAACCCAATCATTTAATAGCTTTGTAGGATGAGTTTTTAACCCATAATTTTTCAAATCCCAAGATTCCAGGAGATTATCCTGTGATCCTGAAACCAACTTAGTTCCAGTTGGATTTATAGCTACCGAGAGAATATTATCACTATTGTTAGAAATAATTGTTTCTAAACTTCCTGATGTTATATTCCATAGAATTATACTATTATCATATGAGCCAGAGGCTAGTATTCCATTAGGAAGAAATTGAACCGACCTAACAGCACCAGTATGACCTGTGAGGTTTAAATAAGAAATCGATGATGAATAGTCCCAGAGTCTTACAGATGAGTCACCAGAACCAGAGGCAAGATACGATCCATCAGGACTAAAATCCAAAGACCAAATGGAAGAGGTGTGACCTGTGAGATTATACATTATTTCCCCCGTAGTCAAATTCCAAACGAATATTGTCCTATCAAACGATCCAGAAGCAAGTACGGAGTCGTACGGATGAAATGCTACGGAAAAAACCGAATTATTATGACCAGTGAGGTTCTGAAAGATTGCACCTGTGCTGATATTCCAGACCAAGATTGAATTATCGGAAGAGGCTGAAGCCAAGAGATCCCCTTGAGGAGAAAAAGCTACATCCCAAACTTCAGATTCATGACCGATGAGAGTTTGTACAACGAAATCTCCTTGATTTACTTTTGTTAGGGGTTTAGAATGAAAAGATTTATGCTCTAAACTATCTACTGTGTTAATTTGACAAAGTAACTGAGTAGGAAGTATCAGTGCAAATACTAAAAATGGTACAAATTTCTCGTATTTCATAAAGACACCAAGCTTATCTGTTTTTTTCTAAAGAAATGGTACCAATTTACTTCCTTTTCTTTTTCTTGATTTTGGTTGTCAATATACTAATGAGGAATATTGTAAAGACTGATTCAAGGAAAAAAGATGCACCCGCCATAGCATCCCGAGTATAAGTGTAATATGGATCATAAGTTGTTAATGGTGAATCCTCTGTTAGCTGGATGGTGAATTCTCCTGTTCGAAGTGTAGCCCATACTAGAATGTAATAAGTGTCGTTTTTCGTTAACTGTAAACTTTCACCGATAATAAAGGTGGAAATAAGTTCCCAGCTACTGCTATAAACTTCTGCTCTTAAAACCAAAGGGGACCCCGCTTGATAGATGAAACTGAAATATTCATCTGCGGAAGCTTCCCATTCAAATCCAAAAGCTCGTATGAGATCGGTCATAGACCCAGTAAAAATGTTATTTACAGGTTGTTTCATATCTATCCAGACGTAAGATACCGAAAAATTGCCTAGGTTAGAAGGAATTGACAAAATAACGGCATGGTCACCAGGACCTAAATTATATTTGAAAATTTTGCGGCCATACAGAGAACTAATATTAACGTGACTAGTTTGAGTTGGAAGGACTGTATTATTTGTGGCTAACACTGTAAGATCCATTGTGATTTGGTTAAGTTCTTCTGATCCCGATAATATAAAATAATATGAGCCTGTGAATTGAATTTTTATATTTGTGTAAATAGTTTTGTTTGCTTCAACCCAAAATGCCGTTTCTTCACCAAATTCATCAAATTTCGGTTCTACAATAACCCAAGACATAGATGATTGACCAGCATTATTCAGAACATCAGAACTTTCAACAAAATACGAGAGATTTACTCCTCCCACAACATTGTGTAATTTAAATTGATAATTAGATGTGTTCTCGAGAGCTGTTAGGTACTCTACTGTCCAGGGACCGTATGCATTATGGTAAAAGGTGACAAACCCAATCGGAGAGATATCGCTTACTTCTATGAAGAATTCAACCGAATAACTATCCATTCCTGAGGGAGTAATCATCTTTGAGATAATAGCAGAGGGGGGAGTAAAATCTAACCAAAAAGTTTCTATTTGAGTGTTAATGAAGTCATCACCAGAGCTATCTGGGGTATCTCTCCAAAAAACTGTTAGATTGAAAAATTTAAAATATTCACGTCCCAATTCCAGTGTCCATTCTTCGATAATTTCAGGAAGGCTAATCCCTTCAGCGATCAGTTCAGGTAAAAAAACAGAAGTACCATCAGTAAATTCCGCAATCCATTGAAACTGATTTATGGTCAAATCATCTGCTCCTCCACAAATGACTGTACTGATCATAATCTCCTTATTTTTGATTTCTGTCACTACATCTAATAAATCTGAACCGTTGTAACTATCAGATGATTGCATATCTTGACCAATGATTTTACCAGGATCACAATCTTCATCACCTACCAATATTATTAATTTGGCCGCTTCTACTCGCCAATCCCAAGTGTTTGCAAGATGAAAAGCATCACCCCAAGGTTCAACGCCGCCTTGAGCATATAAACCATTTATAAAGGATGTAATGCTGGAAAAATCATCTGTTAAAGGCACGTAGTTATACTGACTCGACATAGGATATTCGGAGTGCTTCGCCCATCCAAAGACAATAACACCTATACGTAAGTCTGGTATTTCGGTCGTTAAAGTAGATATTAGATTATTAAGTTCAGCAATTACAGCGTCAATCTCGTCTTGCATACTCCCGCTGGCATCAATTAAAAGTACTAAATCTACTGCAGAGGATGAAGAATCTTCTAAATACTTTGTAATGAATGAAAAATTGGTGGGTATTTCAGGATCAAGAGAAGAAACCGTAAATAAAGGGTCACTAGCTGGATCTATTATTATGTCGTTAGATTTTGCACTCACATTGAGTGAAATATCATAAAGGGACTTATCTAGTGTATTTGTTAATCCTACGGAAAATTCTATATTTGAATAAGGTCCTATTGCACTAGCATTACTTGTAATATCAATTGTTATATCATTAGACTCAATTGGTACCACTAAAGGAATAGCGCTAGTTTTTTCGATATTAAGAAAGCTTCCTTCTTGATAGAGATTTAAATAGGCAAATATACTCATTAATATAATTATCAATCCAATTAGTGTTTTTATTTTCATTCTTATCATTCCATCATACTTTTTTCTCATATTTTTATTCTATGGTCTCTCTTAGGAGGAATCAAACTACTTTAATTTTCTGATCTCACCTTATTGATCATCCTTTATAAACCTTACGCAACGTTGAGCAACAATATCTAATTCATTTTTATCGATATTAAAATGTTAGAAATAATCCGAATTCATATAAAAAATCAACACATAAGCAGATAGAATGCGTAATCTCCCTATCGGTGATATTACTATTAACTTCCTCCAGATGTAAAAATAGTGTTTGACATAATTTGCTACTAAGAAAAAATATAATCTCTCACACTTAAATTATCCTAATTCTCACGTTTATCGTCAATTTATACTAGAGTAATATTGTCACTTATTGAGGACAGAAATGATGAAAATTCTTTATCTCTTACCTGGAAAAGGGATGTCTGCTGATGAAATTGATCGTCGTACGTCTATTGCGAATTCACTTGCCAACTCTGATACACACGTTTCTGTAATGGAAGTAGGAGAGGGACCGTTATCTATTGAGTCTGCAGTTGAAGAATATATGGCCATTGGGCCAATGTTACGAAAATTGGTACTAATTCGAGAAGAGAACAAATATGACGCCATAATTATAGGATGTGCAGGAGATCCTGGCCTAGCTCCAGCAAGAGAACTGCTTGATATTCCCGTTATTGGACCTGCTGAAGCATCTTTACTTTTTGCATGTATGATTTCTGATAGATTTAGTATTCTAACCGTATTACAATCAGGTATCGAGTCTGAAGATAGTACTCGTATATTAGTAAGAGAAAAAGGACTTGAAGCTAGGTTAGCATCAATAGAATTTGTCCATACTCCAATCACGGACATGTGGGGAAAGGAGAAGGATATTGTCTTTGAACAAATGACACAAAGCGTTCTTAAAGCAAAGCGCTCAGGAGCTGGGAGTGTTGTCCTTGGATGTATGTCAATGGCATTTCTAATGGTAGATGATGTAATAGAAGAAAAAACTGGCGTTCCAGTTGTAAATCCCCTAAAAATAAGCATAAAAACGGCTGAAATGTTTGTGAATCTTCAACTTAAGCATAGCCGAATCACATATCCAGGAACTGACTTTACAAAGCTTAATTCAACCGTTTTCAAGCATTGATACAGCCAATAGAAGGAATGAAAAGAAATGGGTAGAAATAAAACATACACTGGATACAAAGCATATCAATACTTGACTCCAGGAATTGATTATCGTGTATTCAAATTAAGAGATGCAATAAAAAAAGAATGGGCATATTTAGTCCCTTTATTGAAGGCTGAAGAAGAGAGGGTAGAAGAAATACTGGAAAAAAGTATCGTGATTGACTTACATGAACATCCAACTATTATGCCAGAAAATGCACGCGAATCCAGTGCAATTTCAAGAGAAGGGCGCGAATACTTGGCATATGAGGCTTTAAGCCACTCAGGTATAGATGCTGTGTTTGATAATTTAATGAATGGTAGCTGTAATATCACCAGTAAGCATGGTTGGAAATGGAGTGATACAATTCATGATTTGGGTCAACGATTATGCGATATTGCACATCAAGAATTCGTAATTCATTGTAAATCAGTGAAAGACATAGTAACCGCGTTTGAGACAGGGAAACTTGCCTGGGTTGCAGTCCTTGAGTCTGTTTCTAGTATTGAAAATGAAGTTGACCGATTGGATATCTTATATGGCCTTGGGGTACGCTCAATGGGTCTGAATTACAGTGAATCTAATATGTTGGGTTCTGGTCTTGCCGAGCTACGTGATGGAGGACTAACAGATTTTGGATATGATTGCATAGTCCGCATGAATAAAGTGGGGATCTTGATAGATGTGAGTCATGTAAGTGATCAGACAGCTTTAGATGCAATTGAATCAAGCAAAAAACCCCTAATCGTCTCTCATGCTGGAGCTCGTGAACTAAATCCAATTGCTCGAATGTTTCCTGATGAGGTTATTCATAAGTTAGCTGAGAACAGAGGTTTGATCGGAATAGAGGCCGCTCCTGGTTATACAGCTACAAAAGATGATCCTATTCCAAGTATTGAAACATACATGCAACATCTTGAATATTGTATTGATTTAGTAGGAATAGAATATGTAGGTTGTGGTCCTGATAGTTTCTATGGGGACCATGTTGGTTTATATCGTTTGGAAGATGAGCAACTAAAGTCTGGAGGTTTGGGACATTATACAAGACCTGGACAAAAAGGTGATGGGTTAGTAGTCTCTGTTCTACCAGATTACGTAAAAGGGATGGAAAATCCAACAGAATGCTTACAGAATATTACACGATGGATGGTCAAACATGGGTATTCCGATCCTGAAATTGTTAAAGTAATCGGTGGAAATGCGTTAAGACTTCTGAAAAAAGTATGGTAGAGAGGTCATCCCAAAATTTTTTCTTCAAATCAAGAATAAGAGAATATTATGTCCTGAATATGGAAAAATATCAATTAAGTATAATCTCTATCTCATTTTCGTTTTTCTCGTCCTTATCCATACGATAGAAGATCCCTATGATTATGAAAGTTCCAAAGAAGGTTATTAATAGAAGGGGAGGAAATCCAAGAAATGGGAAAAGAAGTCCAGCGAAAAATGCAGAAGGTACGCGACCTAAACGCTGGAAAAAAGCAAGGATTCCAAAATTTGTGGTCGCTGCATTTGAATCAATGGAGATAAAGCTGAGAGTGACTGAAGGACGCCAAAAAGCTATTACAGCCCCTAGAAACGCATATGCTATAATAATAAAATTCTGAGCATGATCAGGCATAAAAAATGCAGCAAAAACAAAGATGATCCAAATTATTCCCACGATTTCACCCACAATGAGTCCAGCGATCCTACCAAATTTATCAACAAAGATTCCTGCGGGATAGGCAAGTAGAACCATTACTATTGTCTCAACCAATGTTAAGGTTGCAATAAAAGATATGTCTACTTTAAATACAAGTATATATATGGTGTTTGCAATAGATAGCGGTAATCCCCAGATAAAGGCATCAATCGCAAAGGTAATTACAATTAATCGTGAAGTCGGATTCCTTAATATTCTAATCAAGGGAAAATCTAGTTCCTGAGCATTAGGCTTGATATCGTGAAGCAATGAAAGGTTGATCACAACGCTTATGAGAAGTAAGAACAATCCTAGTTGAAAGAAGAACTTGAAGTCCATTTCTCCGACCCTAAGTAAAAATGATGCAATTATCCCAGCAAGATAGGAGGAATTATATACTATAGAAAAAGCCAACCCTCGATTTTTTGTGGATGATTCGTGAATAAGTCCCTGTAGAGGCGCATCATAAAACCCCACACCCAAATTGAATAGAACAAAACTTGGTAATAGAAGAAAAATATCCGTTATCCCTGTTGCGAATCCTAATAATCCCAGAATGCTCAGAATCTGGCCAAAAAGTAAATTTATTTTTCTTCCATATGAATCCGCAAGAAAACCGAGAAGAAGAGGGATAACTGCAGCAAGCGATCCTATAGATATTAATATACCGACAATTTGTAAAACTGCTTGATTGGATTCAAATATTGAAACTAAATATGGCTGGATTTGAATCATAAACGCGAAATTGACAAATCCCCATAGAAAATTCGTAGTAGCTAAAGTATATATGTTGAAATTGAAGAAAGATATCGATTTCACTGTTCAGAACCTCAAATTTCCTTTTATTTAAGCTGTGGACGATACTTCCAGATCTAGCAATCTGTGGTCCTCTATCAACTATGTTTCTATCAATGATTGTCACTTAAATGGATTAGATGCCAAATTCAATCCACGATTAAATATATCCATAAATGCATTAGGTCTTTTGTTCAAAATTATTAGGATAGGGATTGACGGGAACTAAAGATTGTTAAAGAACCAAAATTCTAGTTTTCAGAATCTCTTTTCACATCAATATAAGGGTGATTAAACTGGTGAAAGCAATAAAAATTGGTAGCGCTAAGAGTGAACCTGGAAAATTAACCTATGGATTCATTGACGGTATTGAGCTTCCTACAGGAATTATAGAAAAAATTCCCGTCATGATTGCTCAAGGCCTTAAGGATGGGCCAACCTTCTTTTTAACAGCAAATGTCCATGGCTTTGAACTTACTGGAGTGGCTGTCATTCATGAATTGGTAACTGAACAGCTAGCTCAAGAATTGAAAGGTACAGTTATCGCAATTCCAACCTTAAATCCTTCAGCCTTTCGTAAGTATCATCACAAGGCTGAATATGACGATAGAGACCCAAATAGATTATTTCCAGAAGGAAAATTTAAGGAAAAAGATAGCGATAACGGTGATAAAGAATACCCGAAATTATATGAGCATATAACAAACAAAATTTTCTCAATTTTTGAAAAATATGCAGATTATCACATTGATTTCCACAATCATTCACTCTTATCAATTCCGTACGCGATCCTGGATCGATTATTCTATAAAGATGAATCCGAGAAAGAAGCAGCTGAAAAACTCTTTAAACAACAAAAAGAAATGGTTGATTCTTTTGGAATGCTAGTATGTGCCGAATTTCCAGCCAATAAATACTTAAAAATGAAACTTCACAGATCGGTTTCTGGATCTACATTTAATAGTCTAGGAATACCTGCATTCACTGCAGAGCTAGGGGAAAATCGATTTTTAGTTCCTGAGGTAATTACTGGATCCGTAAAAGGTACAAGGAATGTTTTAAAATGGGCTGGAATGCTCGATGGATCTATTGAACAAATAACAGAATTTCCCGTACCAAAACCGACAGAGCGAGTTAGAAGATTTGATCATCCACGGGTAAAGAGATCAGGTATAGTCAGGTTTATTGTAAAGGCAGGAGATTATGTTACTAAGGGACAACCAATTGCAAAATTTACAGATATTGTCGGTAGGCCTCTAGATGATGGCTACATACGAACTGAATACGATGGGTATATGGTATCACTCCAAACAAAGATGACTGTTTATCCAAATGATACGATCGCAGAAATGGGAATCAAGGATGAATACCCTCTGGTTGTACCACTTCCATCCAAGTAAAAATAGATGGAATAATCAGATACAATAAGTCAACTAGAAGGATAGGATCAATTTTTCTATTCAGAATTATTCGTTCTTATTACTCCTTTTTTCATGAACCGTTCTATGTCTTCATTCATTCCGATTTCTTCTAAGATCTCTCTAGTATGTTCCCCTAAGCTAGGAGCAACTTGACAATCGCGTGATATTTTAGGATTAAGATATGGAGAAGAAATTAATTTAATTGCTCCCAATTCAGGATGATTTACCTCTGTCAATCTGTCTTTCTTTCGGAAAATAGGATCTAAAGTAAGAACCTCTCCTCCTGGAATATCAAATTTAACAAATAGATTAATCCAATCATCTGTTGTACGCAAGGAAAAGATTTTGGGGAGTTCCACCTCACATAATTCTAAATTATGTTGTTTGTCAATTAGATCAGAACGATCTACGGCATTACAAAAATTCTTCCAGAATTTGCTTTCAATGGGAGCAAATGAAATGAATTTCTGATCCTTTGTTTGGTAAACACCATACCAAGGGATATAGCCTGAAAGAGCATGCAAAGTTCTCTCAGGTTCTCCTAAACCTGCTATATATTCTGCCGCAACAACTGATAGGAATGGAAGAAGGTGCTCAACCATTGAAATGTCAAAATATTGAGGTTCTTCCTTACGCTGAAGCAAGGCACCTAAAACTGTGATCACGGTCGGTAAGCTTCCTCCACCTATATCAGCAATGGGAACACCAGGGACAACAGGATAATTTTTTGGTCCTGT
>DXJL01000091.1 GCA_019057635.1 Candidatus Heimdallarchaeota archaeon | reverse complement strand
TAGGGGACATCCCTATTTTCGTTGCTTATGATTCCGTTGATGTCTGGTCTAATCCTGATTTATATTTTCTGGATGATGAGGGGGAATTACTATTTGTTGCTGGAGTCCCACCTGACTACTTCTCCGAAACAGGGCAAAGATGGGGGAATCCATTATATCGATGGGACGAAATGAAGAAGAATAGCTATGAGTGGTGGTTAAAAAGAATCAAACACAATTTGGAACAAGTAGATATCCTTCGAATTGATCATTTCAGAGGTTTTGAATCTTTTTGGCAGATTTCTGCTGAAGAAGAAACAGCTGTGGAGGGGAAGTGGATTAAAGGACCTGGAATTGAAATTTTTAATGAATTAAACAAGGAATTGGGAAAACTTCCTATTATCGCTGAAAATTTGGGAGTCATTACACCAGAGGTTGAAAAATTGCTGCAAAAAACTGGTTTTCCAGGTATGAATGTTTTACAATTCGCTTTTGGTGATGATAACGAAGAATATACTGAAAATAAATACCTACCTCATAATGTGGTACAAAACTCAATTGTTTATACAGGAACTCATGACAATCAAACCACGCTCGCTTGGTTTAATGGTCTTTCGGCTGAACTCCGTGAACAGGTACTCGAGTATACGGAATCTTCTGAGAAAGATATCGTGGGAGATCTTATCAAGCTTGCTTGGGGATCAGCAGCAAATATGGCTATCATCCCACTTCAAGACCTTCTTCGCTTAGGTATTGAAGCAAGAATGAATACCCCTGGAACGACAGGAAATAATTGGGAATGGCGCTATTCATGGAATCAAGAAATGGAAAGAAGGGGAAAGGAAATTTTAAAATTGACTACTCAGTGTGAGAGATAGCGTGTAATTGGAAATTCAACCAAAATTATCTATTTAGCTTGTCAAACTTGTTTAATACCATTGGAATCTCTTGAAGACGTTCAACACGAGGACACTTTACTTTTGGTCTTCTTGGCCATCCATGCATGCCTGATGGTCCTTTATCATATAAAATTGTGAACATCCTCAGTTTTTGAGCTGGTTCAATATCCAGATCATAGTCATCTCCAACATAAACCGTATTCTTAGCTTTTATATCTGGGAAATCTGCTAAACCCGATTTAAAAATCTCCAAACTTGGTTTACTGATTCCAAACTCTCCAGAAATTGTGATTGAATCAAAAAACTTACGAATTTCAAATGAATCAAGAATTTCATAAAGCTCAATATCCCAGTTTGTAATCAAGCCAAGTGAGTAATCTTTTTTCAGTTTACGAAGGAGAATCTTAACCCCATCTTCTAGCTGGAAATCCAAATTAACAAGTTCAGCGAGAGCCATCTCAATCTTGTTGATTTGTGACCGACCCTTAACACCTAATTCATTATAAAATGCGTTCTGGTACTTTCTCTGATCTAAATCGGAGAACAAATAATAAAAATTTTTTCTCGACAAAGCCCAATTTTCTGCTTTCCGGAAAGCCGAAAAAACTTGTTCTGAACCGATCTTTCGGTCTAAAAGACTAGATAAATGCTTTGAATAGAGTTGAGGAATAGTTGTATTTTTTAACTGGAGGAGAGTTCCACCCATGTTAAAAAAAATAACCTTAAATTGTGGCACTCATTCGCTTCCTTCATTGTCAAAGGATTAAAAATATTCTGCTTGGTATCCTTGCTTTTTTCACCAAAAGATAATGTCATCTGCAGATTTGAATCGATAAGCTTAAAAAATCTGGGATATGATACTACTTAAAGACATCTTAAGTGATATGTAATATTCTTCATTAAAGTTGTCTTGAGCACAATGTCAGACGGCTAGACTTAAAAAATGCTACTAAGAATGTTCTGCCCGTCACAATAGACTATAATCACATTGTTGAAGTTACTTCAATAGAGTAAAGAGTAAAATAATGCGATTCGCTCATTGAGGTTAAACTCCAATAATAAAACCCAGTTAGAATTTCCAGTCAAGGCTTAAGACTCATCCTAAGCCAGAAGGAGACATTCAACGACAGCCAATTCGAGTAATCAAATGATGACACTCGAATATGAAGACAGGTGATTCCATTGACTGCACATACAAGAAAAAACAGACGTAATCGCACTGAAATAGATATCGCAACACAATACTTTGAAGAAGAAAAAGAAAAAACAAAACAGCTCTTGAAACGTAAGACACAAAAAACAACACCTGGTACAACGAAAGGAGCTAAAGTCTCTAAATCTCCTTCAAAGCCTCGTCACATTGAGAAGAAGAAAGATACACGAAAACTACCGATTAGAAATAAAGTTCAAAATCGGAACACTCACATTAAAAAAGATTTAAGTTCATCTACAAAACCAAAAAACATAAGTAAACGAGCTGTTATGAAAAAAAATCGTAATAGCAGCACAAGAGTCAAGAAAAGAGCGCGAGCTCAATATTTTCACAGATTCAAAATATGAATGGTCCTTAATTACGAATGAGAGGGACTTGAGAAATCTCCTTCTTCCCTTTTTTTTCTGAAGCTGGGAAAATCAGCTTCTTCTATTTCTTCCATTTTCAAAATACTAGACACTACTAGTAATTAAATCCAAAGAAAGATGTTCAAGCTTAATACCAGCCTTAGCAGCAGCATCAAATATCTTATCATCCTTGTAGAATTCCCCATAAGTAATTTTAATTATTCCAGAATTCGCTAGTAGCTTAAAACATGTCCAACACGGTGAAGCTGTGATGAAAATCTCCGCTCCATTCACATTTACACCATTTTTTGCAGCTTGCGCTATAGCATTAGCTTCTGCATGAACTGTTCTTACACAATGATCTCCATTCTCCATCATATGCCCTTCTTCATCACAATGGGCCAGCCCACGAATTGATCCATTATAACCAGTTGATAATATTGTTTTATCGCGGACAATCACAGCTCCAATATGTTTACGATCACACGTTGAGCGTGTACCGACTTGTGAAGCTATTTTCATAAAGTAAAGTTTCCAAGATGATCGTTGAGTTGGGGCCATACTAATTCTTCGATATTCAAGCTGTTCTATTTGAAATTATTGGAGAATAGATAAATACTAAAATCTTAGATTAGTGGTATTTATCTACAGAAAACCCAAGAAGCTTCTGAAAAAAGAATCATAACAATCGAAACACTGACTAGAATAATCAAGTTCAATCATTTTTATGAGGAAAGCCAAAATGACAAAGCGTAGATACAAATCAAAATGGCATCGTTATTGTACAGTACTAGGGGTAATTCTAGTAGCTTTAGGTGGATTACTAATGTTACTATATGGTGTTACTTCATTTATTGATCAAAGTGTTCCCAATCCATTCTTTTTAGCATCTTATATAACTCTAGATGTGAATATTCAATTTTTGTGGAGCATTATATCAATAATTGTAGGAGTTTTGTTAATTCTCATTACTATTAGGCATGATATTCATGCAAAAGAAACTATGAATTGGATAATTATTGCTTTTCTTTTAACTATCCTTGGGGGAACCCTAGGTGGATTGGTTACACTCGGAGGAGCTCTAATTTATATTATAATATATTTTTTATAAGAAAGATTTGAGAGAAGACAATGAATCCCCTCCTGATTGGCATTGTTGGCAGTAGGAATACAGGAAAAACCACCTTTACCCTAGAATGTAGTAAATCCCTATGTGAAATTGGGAAATCTGTTTCGATTATAAAATTCAGTAGCTCACATTACACTTTAGACCCTACTACCAAAGATTCGGCTCTTTTTCACAGTTCAGCTGTGGGAACAGTCATTTTTACGAGCCCTTACGAAACAGTCACTTATCAAAAGATCACAAGTGGATCAAGTCTGGAAGACCTCTTAAAATTGGTACCCGATAGTATTGATATAATTCTCTGTGAAAGTTACTCGGCATCGTTTCCTATAATCCCCCTCATCTTTGTTGCTAAGAACAATAAGGACTATGAAGAAACAAAACTTCGATATAATGACCAAAAACCAATATTTGTTATAACATCTCCCTCCTCTGCTAAAAAAATTCATATACGAGGATTAAATACTCTTTCAATTGTAGAAGACAGAAAAGAGATCCTCGATCAAATTTGTTTGCTGTTAGAATGAAAAATAGTCCATTATTATTTTGAATGAAATCGAGTTGAGCGTCCTGAATTATTAGTTACAGCTTCAAGCAAAGCTCCTTTCCTAGTAATATTCAACAGCATAATTTCCTTTTGTCCAAGATCCAATAAATTCCTAATTTCTACAAGTTTCCCTTTCATCTGTCCAGAGGCATCGCCACTTGAAACCTGCTCGATTACTTCATTAATACGGGAATGTGGTATTTCAGGAATTAAGTTTGCTGCAGGATTTATTTTAGGATCTTCATCAAAGACTCCATCCACATCTGAGCCAAATATTATTTTTTGGGGAATGAACTTCTTTACTAAATCGAGTAATATTTGATCTCCACTTAATACACTATACCCCATAGATAAATCAGGCACTACATCACCAGAAATCACAGGTACAATTCCATTTTGGATGAAACGCTCGAAATTGGATGTATCTCCCCTTATGATTCGCATTTTATTCGATTCGTATATGCTAGACGCATAGAGCTGCACAACAGGTATTTTATTAGCTACAAAAGCTTCTAATAATGTTTGTCGTAATAGATTCACGGCAATTTGAGCATCTACCAGTCCTAAATGCTGATTTATGTTTCCTGAATTGCCTTTATGGATTCCGTGTTGTAACACAACGAAGTGTCCTGGGGAACCAACTCCAGTCAAAATAATCATCTTCTTTACTCCTGAAGAAAATAATTCCCCTATTTCAGCGGCAATACAATCGATATTCTGCTGGTTAACTGCTAGTGCCACTTTTATATCGCCTGGTGACTGGCTCTTAAGCGCCTTTGCCAATAAACGTTTATTAGAAATACTTGAACCACCAATTTTTAAAATTAGATCGATGTCCATTTATATATGTACTCCGGGAATTTTTAAATACTTAGAAAAATTGTAATTGATAAAGTCTTGTAAGTTTTGTAACTTTTGCTTACTCTAACTGGGGTTATCCTAATATCATTCTGTCTGGAGAATTGATGAATGACATCAAATGAAATTATGAACCTAGCGAATAAGATTCTCTATCATAAACGGAAATACTATGATGGTGAACCTGAAATATCAGATGAAGCCTATGACAGTTTGGAGGAAAAATTAAGAAAATTGGACCCTGTGAACCCCGTTCTTTTTATTGTTGGGACACCGGAAGGTGGAAAAATAACCCATGATGTTCCAATGTTATCATGCCAAAAAGCACTGGATGTAGAAGAAGTTTTAAAATGGAGTCAAGGGTATGACCTTTTCATTGAGTATAAAATTGATGGCCTTTCGCTCTCGCTGACATATAGTGAAGGTCGATTAGTACAAGCAGCTACACGAGGAAATGGAGTGACTGGAGATGATACAACTATTGTGGCAATGAAGCTCAAATCTATTCCCAAAACTATCCCTGTGAGAGAGCGAATTTTCATCAGGGGAGAAATTTTCATGCACTTGTCGGAATTCCATAGGATTAATGCTTTAGGAACTGAAAGTTACAGCAGTCCTAGGAATTTAGCAGTTGGAACAATCAAGCAAAAAGATCTGTCATTACTTGATAAACGCAAATTAGAATTTTACGCATTTGAGTTAATTGGCTTTGAGGAGGATAAAACTCTTAGTGAAAAAGCCAACTTACTACAAGAGTGGGGATTTCAGATCACAAAAATAGAATCCCTTACCACTCCATCAAAAGAAAATCTCTCCGATATCTTTTTAAAGACAAAAGAGGAAAGGGAAACTCTAGATTTCGAAATTGATGGTTTGGTACTAAAATATAATAAAACTGATGAAAGAAATAAGGCAGGTATGACGGCTCGTCATCCAAAATGGATGATAGCTTTGAAATTTGAGAGTAAAGGGAAGATTACAACAATGAACGATATCACTTGGCAGTTGGGACGTACAGGAGTACTCACTCCCGTTGCTGAATTGGCACCAATAGATGTTTCTGGAGCAATGATTCGACGTGCCACTTTACATAACCGAGAGTTTGTAGAAACACTAGACGTGGCTGTCGGTGATCAAGTAATGGTCATTCGATCAGGTGATGTAATTCCAAAGATCACTTCGGTTGAGAGGAAAGGACAGAATTTGGTTACATTGCCAAAAGAATGCCCTTCATGTGGTTTTCTCCTCATAAAAGAAGGTGTAAATCTTGTATGCAGAGGTCAAGAGTGCAGAGAGCGAGATATTCAAAAAATCAGACACTGGATAAAAACAATAGACATTAAGGGGCTTGGGCTGAAGAATATTGAGAAACTCTATGATTCTGGATACTTAAAACATTTTTCCGATTTGTATGATAGTCGATTGACTGAAACAAAACTTGTTTCTCTTCTGGGAAAAAATGGATTAAAAATCTTCCAAAACATCCAACAATCTCGATCTCTCCCTTTCCAACTGTTTTTAGCAGGACTTGGAATCGAAAGTTTAGGATTACAAATGGGAAGAATTCTTGCAAAATATTTTAATTCTTGGGATGAGCTAGAAAGCGCAAAAATTTCTCAATTAGTAACAATTGAGGGAGTTTCCGATCTTACTGCTGGATATATCATTGAAGGAATACACGATCCTTCATTAGGCAAAGCTCTCTTAGACAAGGGTGTTTCCATTAGTAATATCTTGGACAGATCACGATCAGCCAAATTTACTAGGAATGATCTGCTGAATTTCATCGGTAAGAAAACACAGGAACATTCCAAAGCAGATTTTAACGAGGATCATGATTTAGAAACAAAAAACTCGATATATGTGACAGGAAAGGTGTCTCAATTGACCAAAAAAGAGATCAAAGAATTTCTCGAAAAGAATAATTACGAATGGGCATCCCTTCCAAAATCACTTGATTTACTCGTAACTGGTGAGAAACCAGGGAGTACGAAATTGGAAAAAGCAAAGAAATATGGAATTCCTATTA
>DXJL01000090.1 GCA_019057635.1 Candidatus Heimdallarchaeota archaeon | reverse complement strand
TTATTCTTTTCCCCTCAATTTGACAGATCAATAAGGAAAGTTGACGAAGCTCGAACATTAAGTAAGTTTTTTTAAACAACTACATTTAAGCAAGATTCGATGAAAAGGGCGATTTCTTCCGCCTGATTCTTGGAGTAAAGAAAAACAATGACCTCTAAGGGTATTCGACATGTTGCTATTTGTCTTTTTACATTAACTCTGTTCACAGTATTTATTGTAACCCCTCTATCAGCTTATCAACAGGAGAATGGTGATAATAACAAAATAACGGTCGTTCCAGAAACTGAAACACCTAACTTCTATATTGCATTTGACATTCTCCTAGAAAACGATACTACCGATACTACCGATACAACTGATACAACTGATACTACTGATACTACTGATACTACTGATACTACGGAAACGTCTGAAGACGAATTCTCTGGTTGGGCCCCATTCATTGATAAAGGGTTGTATTATCCATTAGCATTATTGTTCTCATTTGGAGGAATATTCTCAGTTTTTTGGTTGATTTTCTTTGTCGAGACGAGTAAAGATAGAACTATAAGAGAACGAATTATCGGTACTACAATTCGTCTTATTGTAATGGGTATACTAACTGGATTTGCTATACACTTCTGGATTCTGTTTGAACCTATTTAAATTTTCACAAATCTATATTTCTCAAATCTTCCGCTCTTATTCGATACTATATTAGAATTAGCTGAGAAATTTGAAGAGTAAAAATGAATCATTTTTAAGTTTCTTCTGATATAAACTATTCATAGTGGGAATCGAATCACCATTTGCAATATTGGAAGAAATGAAGCGTTAATATAGAAATTTCTAAAAACCATAACGTTTTTTAACTTGAGTTCTAAGATGTGACTTGATTTTTTCTTGACAGATCGTGATTCATCAAGAAAATGGATGCAATTGTTTGACGATTTTAGATTACTTTCTCCATGAAGAAGCATCTTACTGGAGTATGCAGGCTCTCTTACGAAAAGCAATATGTAAAGGTAAATGGGTATTGCTGTATGGAAGCCGAGTAATAGCTGTATCTGAGACTAAAGATGAAATTGTTCGTTTTTTCGGTCAATTCAAAGAGAAATTAGAAAATAAAAACAAATATCCTGGGGCGATCTATGTCCAGGTTGGGAATGAGAATAAGTTTTATCGAATACCCATGGATCAAGATGATGAGGAGAAAACTGAAACGAAAAAAGATCAATCCTCAAAGGCCCTAGAACGAGTTCTATACAAATAATTTCTTTTTTCCTTTTATTCTACCGTAACTGTTTTAGCGAGGTTTTTAGGTTTGTCAGGGTCAAAGCCTCGATGGACAGCGGCGTAATATGAGATCATCTGTAATGGAATAACATATGAAATAGGTGTAATTAAGGGAGAACATGATTCAGGAATCAGAAAACTTTGATCAGATCTTCTAACAATTTCTTGGTTTTTATGCGTTATGGAGATGATATATCCTCCCCGAGCTTTCATCTCTTCCGAATTGCTGAACATTTTTTTCCTTGTTTCGTCTTTTGGTGATATAATAAAGACAGGAAATTTAGGTTCTACGATAGCAATCGGACCATGTTTACTTTCTCCAGCAGGAAAAGCCTCAGCATGAATGTAAGATATTTCTTTTAATTTTAATGCTCCTTCCATAGCAATAGGTAAATTTTTTCCTCTTGCAAGGAAATATGAATGATTTTGGTCTGATATAATAGAAGCTAGCTGTTTTGCTTTAAATTCGTTCTGATTGATTACCGTTCGTGCAATGGAAGGGACTTCTGAGGTGAAATCTGTAATAATAGAAGAAAATTCTTGTTGATTCCAGACATTCAATGAATACTCTAATTGTAGTGATAACCTCGCAAGAAGAGCAACTTGGGCTGTGTGAGTTTTGGTAGCTGCAACTCCTATTTCTGGTCCAGCTTTTGTGTAAAGAGTAACTTGACTTAATCTGGGTATTGACGAATCAATGACATTTGCTATCGAAATTATCTTTGCTCCAGCTTTTCTTGCCGCAGTAAGGCCCTTCATCACATCTAAAGTTTCACCAGATTGGCTTACTGCTAGAATACACGTATTTTCATCAACGAGTTGATTGTAGGTCTCGTATTCCGAAGCAATTATTGGATATATAGGTTTTTGTTTTAGTAAGCGTTGAAATTGGTAATATCCAGAGAGTCCCGCATGATAACTTGTCCCTGCCGCCAGAATAATGATTTTCTCTGCTTCAAGAATCCTCTTCGTGGCCTCTTCAAGAGCCTTAACATTTACATTCAGGGTATTCTGCAGTGCAATAGGCTGTTCATGAATTTCTTTTAGCATAAAATGGGGGTATCCACTTTTTTGTGCACTTTCTGCAGTCCAAGATACAATAAACGGTTTCGGTTGAACTCTAAATCCGTTTTTCTCGATATAGACAGCATCTGGTGTTAATGTGGCAACTTCACCATTTTTAAGTACAATAGCATTCTTAGTATATTCTAAAAATGCGGGAATATCACTCGCAGCGAACTTTGTATCATCCTGTACTCCAATAACAAGTGGACTATCTTTGCGAGCTAAAAATATTTTTGTAGGGTCAGCCGTATGAATTAATGTAATCGCATACGTACCTTCGATTTTGCCTAAAGCTTTCTTGAAAGCTTGGATAACTGCATTGGGGCCTTTTTCTGATTTAAATTCTTCCTCTATCAGATGTGCAAGAACTTCTGTATCTGTCTCTGATCTAAATTTATGACCTTGCTTCTGTAGATCATTTCTAAGAGATAGATAATTATCAATGATTCCATTATGAACTACCGTTAACGAATCTGAACAATCAGCATGAGGATGCGCATTTATACGAGTAGGTGGACCATGAGTTGCCCATCGTGTATGTCCAATCCCTGTACTTCCTTTAAGTGAATCAAAGGAGAGTCTGCTGGTTACTTGATCTATTGTACCTGCATCTTTCATTGTTTGGATTTTACCCTCGCTGATTGTTGCAATACCTACACTGTCATAACCGCGATATTCTAGCCGTTTCAAGCCTGAAGTGATCATTTTTGAGACATTGGTTTTTCTGCGAGTAGTGATAGCAATGATTCCACACATATAAAGTACTTCCACCCGGAAATGAGATGAAATGAATAGATAGAAATTATTCTGTAGTTAAACTTTACAATAAAAGGTATTTAAATGTCTTATCTTAAGATTTATTTGAAGTAGATAATACTTTCAAATCAGTTTTAGAAATTGTTTTCGCTCTCCTGAAGGAAATTCGCCCCGTTAATCCTGTACTTCGTACTAAAGAATTCCAGAGATAAAAACGACACAAACTACCTTTTTTGATTAATTTCTATTCTAGTTCATTTTGAGTCAGTTTTTTTAGAGGCAGTTCTTTTTGCTTCCTGTCCGAGATCCGAGTATGTATGGAGTAAAATATATGAAAAATCATCTTTATGTTATTGATCCATCACAAGCTATTGTCCTTGCCCATAGATTACGTTGGAAAATAATGAAACTACTGATACAAGATGAACCTATTTATGCAAAACAGTTAGCAAAGGAATTAAATATTTCTGAATCGAAAATTCACTATCATCTAACCCAATTACGTAAAGCAGGTTTAATTGAGCTCAAAGGATTACGCTCTATAAAACAAGGAAGAGCCAAGTTACTAAGACCTGTCGCAACTGAATTCTTACTCCCATTACTAAATAATGGTTCTAAAGTGGAAGAGTCAGTTTTTGAAAAACTATTTTTACCGCGATTCTGCACACCTAGGGAGTTTGATGCACGAATTGTTGTGGGAAGCTCGGTTCCTCATGGAAAATATGATGCTATATCCCGCGATGGCCATCTTGTGGGTGAATTATGTTGGTATCTTGGTACTAAATTAGCAAATACAAACCTACACCCTAACTCGAATCTTGTCGTTACCGATCTGAATTATTTGTCAGGGAAACCAGCAAAACTAAGTAATCTGATTCTTATAGGAGGGCATATTACAAATGAATTAACAGCCAAGTTTAATAATACGCTGAAGCAAAAGTTTAATGTCTATTTTATTGAAAATAGGTTAGTGTCAGGGAAGGAAGAATTTTCAGAACCAAATCAAGCCTTAATAGCAATTTTTCGGAATCCTATTGACACAGAAAAATGGGTACTAATATTAGCAGGAGTTAGAAGTCTTGGGACAAAAGCAACAATTTATTCAATTATTAATGATCATACAGAAATCCTCAGTGATGAGAATGAATTTGCTGTTATATTAAAAGGTGATTTAAATGAAGAAAATCAAATCTCTGGAGTTACAGGCTTATTAACAAAAAGTTTAAAGTAACCCCGTTCCTCCATATTTTCGTTCAGTGTTCTTATCAGGAGCGGCGTCCTTACCATCTGATATGAGATAAAATATGAAACTGGATAAGAGAATAGTAAGAAGGTAAAAACATGTCCGAAGCTAAAAAAATCCTAACATCAGCAATACAACAGAAGAGAAAGGTATTAACAGTTCAGGAATCAAAAACAATTCTAATAAAAGAAGGATTTCCAGTTAATCCAACAGGTTATGGACAATCTCTAGAAGAAATAATATCTGAATCGAAAAAAATAGGTTTTCCTATTGTACTAAAGGTTAGCTCTGAGGATATTCTTCATAAATCAGATATTGGAGGAGTGATTACTGATATTAGAAGTGTTGAGGAATTAAAAGAACAATTTGAGATAATGAAAGAAAAAATTGCTAAATCTCTTCCCAATGCTCGAATAGAAGGCTTTTTGATTGAAAAGATGGAATCTGGAATCGAATTGTTAATTGGTTCTACCCAGGATCCAATGTTTGGACCTATTTTGGCATTTGGTCTTGGGGGGATTTATGTAGAAATATTGAAAGATGTTGTATTTCGGTTAATTCCAATTGAGCAAGAAGATGCAACTGAAATGATTTCGGAGATTAAGGCCGCAAAAATACTGGATGGTATTCGTGGTCAGCCAATAGTTGACAAGAAAGCGTTAATTGAATTATTAATGAAAACTTCAAAGTTCATTGAAAAATTTCCTGAAATTGAAGAGTTAGACCTTAATCCAATTTTTGCTACGGATAAGGGTGTGACTGTTGTCGATGCTCGAATTATTCTGAACGATCCTGCCCAATGACGAATTTCTGCAAGAAATAAATACATTGAATGGTCATCATATCTCCAATGATTGATATTACAAGTGAGAGGAGAGAAAATATCAAGATTCCAGTTGCTTGGAAAATAATCTGCAAGCCCAAGATTGAAATAAATAAAACTCCTCCTATGATCGCAATAATTCTAAACATAATTTCTAGTTGACGAAATTCATTTATCTCGACTTTATTATTTCCCACAATAATTAGGGATGTCGCTATTAAACCTCCAACAACCATCGGAACTCCCATAAGAGTCCATGTATGTTCACCTATAATCGACAATCCAAATAAGATAATCAGTATTTGACTGAAGACAAATGTAATAGGAATTAATACTAATTCTGCTGTTTGAAAAGTACTTATATGTTTCACTTAGTATTGCTCCTAAGAAAAATTAAAATTTTTAGATTTTTTTAGGTTAATGGATCAACGATGTCCCAGAAATCACCTTTCACACTTAACTCTATCCACGATGAGCTGGAATTAAAAGCTTTAATACATTTCAGTAAAAATTATGAAGCGGTTGAGCGTTTTGGAGAGGAATCCTTCGTGAATGCTATCATAAAATCTAACATTCAAGCTGTGATGGAATCAGAAATTGCTATGCCTATTAGGTTAGCTAATGATGAAATTTACGAAATGGTAATGAAAAATAATCGTGGAATTGTTGCAAAGGAAGGCCGTGCTAATCGTTATCTTGTTGTATTGCGAATAGACTTAGACAATATCTTAGCTGCAATTGGAGACGATCTAGATCCCGGTATGGTGCTTTTTGAGTTGCTTCAATATAGCACAGGACGAATAAATTAGAAATTTATGATATTGCGCTATGAACTCGTATGGAGAAAACTTTTTTGAACAATAATTCAACAACTATAAATCAAATTCCCCGATATACGGTTAGTGAACGTCTTAAGGCAATCGTTGTTCTTTTTCGACCCCACCAGTATTACAAGAATGTATTAGTGTTTTTTGGTTTATTCTTCTCTAAAAATTTGTTTCGAGTTGATTTATGGTTTCCTATGATTATGGCTTTTGTCATCCTTTGTCTTGTCTCTTCCCTGAATTACATAATCAATGATTTTCGCGATAGAGAAAAAGATCGCCATCATCCCGAAAAATCCTATCGCCCAATTCCTTCAGGTAAGGTTTCGAGTACTGAAGCCTTTGGACTTATATTCGTACTAGTTGTGATAACAATAGGGCTGGTCTATCTAATTCCATTAACATCCACCCAAATAATTCTTCATACACCTCAAATTCAAGAGGGTGAGATTTTCCAAGAAGGACGTATTATTATTCCGTCAAAAACGGCGTTTTTTCTTGTATTAGTAGGATTATTTGTAACCAGTCAACTTTACTCTCTTTTCTTGAAAGATATAGTGTTTGCTGATATCGTGACAATTTCAGTGAACTACGTTTGGCGAGCTATTGCAGGAGCTGTTCTTATCACAGTATCTGTATCTCCATGGTTGATTATTCTATGTTTTATTACTGCCATGATGCTTTCTTTAGCAAAACGTAAAGGTGACCTTGCATTATTAGGAACGGAAGCGAGTAAACATAAAGCTGTCTTTACAAGTTACACTCCTGAATTACTGAATCAAAGTCTTTCAACTATAACAGCTATTGAAATCTTAGCAATCTTCATCTACCTTATTGAAAGGCATCCAAAAGAAACCGTATTTATTGTTGTAGCATTACCTTTGATTACTTTTCTCTTCTTTCGTTTTTTGTACCTGATTTCAAGGAATACTGTTGCCAGTAGAAAGGCAGAAAGATTATTATTGGATAAACAACTAATGGTTACAGGAATCATTATCGTTGTACTTTTCTTAATTGCAATTTATTTCCCAAATATGTTAGATAACCTTCTGGGAATTCCCGATCCTGTAGTATAAGAAAAATTACTTCAAAATTATTAGAAAAAGGAAAAATGAAGATGATTAATCTTTGTCTTCTTCATCGAAATCTTCATCTTCAAGATTTAAATCATCTAGGTCAATAGGCTCTGGTGGTGGAGTAGTAGCCATAGTAATTCCAATCCAAGCGATTATAAAGCCAATCATTAGGGTTGCCAAGTAAACAGGCCATAACATTGCATGAATTGGAGTTATATTAAGAGGATTTAAAGCCCCCATGTCATATCCTCCCAGATCATTCTTAAAAAAAAACTCTTGAACTGGTAGATAGAGCGTATATAGAATTAGAAAGATTACCGTGATAAGAGCGATTCCGTAACCGTACATTTTATCTTTAGACATAATTTAGTAGTGCTCCATTAATGTTAACAGATATTTGCTTGTTTCAGTGTTTTATTATAAGACACACAAGTATATCTATAAAATCATCTAAATTTGCCTTATATTTATATGTATTGATTTTTTTTATGGGATTCTACATCCGAATTTTAATACAAAATTGAGAACAAATAATGCTATTATTGCAGCAGAAGGCAAAAACTGAATAATGCCTGTGTCGAGTTCTAATGCAAAAATGATCATTTTGGTCAAAGATAATTTTCCCAAACAGAACTAGAAAGTGATACTATATGAAAACGATACGGCAATTTTCCGCACTGGAGTTGAGCCTAGTAGAACCAGAGCATAAAAATTGACAGTTCTAACCCCATGGATTGCAATATCAATATCCAAAGAGATTGTTACCACTCCATTTGACATAGTTATACCTGAACCGATTGGAGTACCAACATCTTCAAGATTTCCGGTGGCATTTTCAGTTGTGGTTGCAATGTAAAATGACACAGTCACATTGTTGTAAGGTAACCATGTGGCGGCTGAGGGAACCGAAATAAAACGTGTAGATATAATGACGTGATCCCCATCATGAAGAGTCGCTCCCTGGCCTAATACACTGTTATTAACCGTACATCTACCAAAAATCCAATCACCTGTCGCCTGTGCAAGAGCATTATCAACATAAGCTTGCGCTAAACCTTTTGTTTCCAAGTCATAATCTGCACGAATAAATGTGGTTTGTTCATCACTTGACACTGGGATAATATCTGTGGGAAGCTCGAAACCATATTGTTCAGCCAATTGGCTCAGAAGCGGATCAAAACTCATCCATTCAACGCGTTCATCACCTGGTAATAAGGGATTTGGGTCTATTGGAACCAATACTTCTGCCCAAGCATGTAAGAATCGGGAGGTGATCGCACGTTTCCCACTATAGATATAAGAGTCGTTTCCTGCCAAATATCCTATAACAACGCGAGTAGGAATCTTTTGGATACGATTAATTATGGTATAGGCGGAGGCAAAGTGTAAAGATACTCCCGAACCTCTTTCGAGAAACCATTGATTATAGTCCTCGTATTCATCTGGATGAGCCATCAATCCCAATTGTTGGCCAAGCCACATATCAGTATCAAATGTGAATTCACTTTGATTCCCAAATTTTAACATATTAGCATATGATTGACCAAATACTGTTTGTAGAGATTCATTCCAATCTGAAGCTGTACTAGCGACTAATGGTGCCCAATCAGTATAATCTGCGAAACCTGCAGGAACCACCTGTGGAGTCTGAAGATAACGTGATTTAATTGATGCCCATGTAACAGGGTGTATCCCACATCTTAGATAATCTGCTTCTGAACGGGTTAAGGAGAATGCTGCTGCTGTTTGAATGTCAGGTGTCTGATAATCCATGATATATTCAAAACGTCCTGCCTCACTGGATGTATCTGCAACCTGTAAATTAGCATAGATCCCAAATAAGTCGTCAGGATCTGCATTGGGAAAAACTTCCTTTACACGTTCATCTGACGGATTTACAGGAGATATGAGGGTGTCCTCACTATCATACAATTTGAACGAATTAGAGCTTACATATGCTCCCAGGAGCCCATTCCAAGTCGTAGGTAACATATTCGGAAAACTGGGATGAATAGTAACATCAACAGTCGTGCTATTGAGATTTAAAGGCGTTTCCACTGTGAAACGTGCAGTTCGAGAATCCGAGGGAACAACGCTGGAGTAAGTAAATGTATCTCGTTTTACTGATGTACTTGGATTCCAATCGGTGGTGTAAGGAGGTTTATTAGTATATTCGTAATCGTCTAAATTGGATATTCGCCAATAAGCAGGCGGTTCTGTAGAATCAGCAGGATCATCACTAGTTACATTAAATAAAACTACATCAGGAGCAGTTAATCCTGCTGTGAACTGATCTAGGAGATTTTCCAGAATATAGGTAGCATCCCATGTAGGGGTGTTAAACATCCCCCAATCAATTGTTTTATCAGTATATGTATCGAAATCACGGCGCTGACGGGGTGTACCAAGACCTGCAATTTCGGTAACATAAGTGCCCATAAAAAGAAGAATGACTAGAATTGTGGGTAACAAGTTCAGAATATGTCGACTAATGTCTCTTTGTGCCAGTTCCTCAATTCTGGTTCTCGCAAATTTCGTGAGGGCAAGCATAAAGAGAATAGCAATTGTCGTTAATTGTAACAGTAAAAAATCTCCAGAAGATCCTCCTTCAACACTTCTAGCATATTCATTTGCTCCCACTCCTAGAGCAACCGTTTTCAAGATCTCTATCACAAATGCAAACCCATAAGGACCTCTCATTTTCCGAGAACGGCCTAATAAAAACCATTCAAGAACAGAAACCAATGCAAACACTGTGAATACAGGAATAGCTCCTTCAAAAAAGTTCGATTCTGAAGTACTAGAACCAGCCAATTTTGGAAGAAATGAAAGGGCTGTTACTCCTGAAACTAGTGCACTTAATAGCACAAGGTAGCGAATTGCAGAGGGGGCGGGATCTCTACCGAAGTTTTTACTAGAACTCATATATACCACTGAAAGAGATGATTTCTCGACATTCAAGTTTTAATCATGCTAATGAATACAGATGAATTTCCTTTATCCCTTGTGGTATTTTATATTATTCTATTCATCTTGAATGGATATTGATTATTTTCGTGATTAGAAGAGATCTGAATTTAAAAAGAATTTAACGTAAATACAAGTGAATTCGTATGGAATCCGAAGTTTTCAGAAATGGATTAATAATCATCAAAATAAAAAAGAGAGCAAAACACACATAATCGATAAGGCTTTTTACCTTGTTTTACAACTGATAAGGTCTTCCTTCCGCATTTTGTACAAGCCTTTCCAAGTGTAATAGACATTTTAGGGCGAAGTTTGGGGGTTTTCCAGACCTTATTACACGAGTTACACCCAATTTGTGCAGTACTATCATTAATTTGAAGGGAAACATCTCCATTACACTCAGGACATTTACCTAAAGGTTCTTCGCTTGTCTTAGCTTTCCAAGAGCCTGAATACGGGCATTCTTCTCGATTACAATCACTACAAAACCAAGGACGATCCGAACTCGCCTCTCGTGTCCAACAAACTGGACACATTACCCAATTGTGATATTTTACAGTAACTAACAAAGGAGTAGCATTACATATTCTACAGAATTCCTCCTCTAATTTTACTAATTCTCCTTTCTTTGGAAGAGGAAAACTTGCTTCACAGAGAGGATTTGTACATCTTAAGAATCGTGATCCTTTTTTTCCTTGAGATAATACTAAATCTCCTTCACAGTCTGGACACACCCCTAAGACATTTCCCACTCCTGTCATCTCTTTAAAGCTTGTAGCTAGGGTTGAAAAGATAGCCTCTTCGTTAGATTTCATAGCCATGATACCTCGCGTAGTTAAATCAATTACTAATTTATCTACTTCTTCAGCAGTTTTTTTGTGCTCTCGAATTTGCTGTGTCCATGATTCTACTTTTCCTCGAATTTCAGGGAGGATTAAGTCTTGTGCATTGTTGTTAAGTACATGATATAGGGCCAAACCCAGTGGAGTAGGAATTAATATCCGCTGAGTACCAGTTGGAATAGTGTACCTACGTTTTTGAACTGTATCAATGTGAGATGATCGGGTGGCATCAGTACCTAGATTTAATTCAGCCATTTTTCGAATTAGCATAGATTCGTTCCATAATGGTGGTGGGGTAGTAAACCCTACGTGTTTATTTGTTTCAAAAGGAAAATTAGTGAGTTTTTCTAATTTCGGTATTTCAGAGGAAACAATATTCCGATATTGATAGAATTTAAGGAACCCTAATTCTGTTATCAATTTCCCCTTCCCTTTGAAATCTTCTCTACCAGCAGTTAAAATTATGTATTGATCAAGCGTTTTTGCATCAACATGAACAGTTGCAAGAAATCTCCATACAATGTAAGAATATATTGCCCAAGATAAGTTAATAATTGAAGAAGTCTTTGCAAATGTTTTCTCTAAATCTTTTTTTGTGATTGCTTTAACAGGTTTAATAGGTTCGTGATCTTTCGTAAAACGTCCCTTTGACGGGTTGGTAACTCCCCCAAGATTTAAACATTCTTGAGCAATTTCACCAAATTCGGCATGATCGGCAAATAAATTGGTTAATTTCGTTAAATCTTTTTCGTGATAATATGAACTTTCAGTTCTTGGGTAGGTAATAAACCCATTATTATAAAGACGTTCTGCGATATCAGAAATATGCTTCGGACTTACTTTAAAAAAATTGGAACACTCTGCTTCAAGAGTATCTGTATCCAGAGGGAGTGGTCTTCGAACTGAGCCTATTTCTTCATTAAAATCACTAACAACTGCCGTTTCCTCTTTTTCAAGTTTATTTATAATATCATTGACAGTTTCTTCATCGCTAGATGGATTACCATGCCAATCGAGGAATAATGGTTCATCATTCACCATAATCTTGAGAGAAATTTTCCAAAATTGTTCAGGAATAAACGACTTATTCTCGATGTATCGACTAGTAATTAAATACAATACACTTGTCTGACATGGGCCGTAAGAAATCATCTGATTATGTATACCTCGATCTTGAACTCCTACAGTCAAAAAACGGGTGATAGAAGATCCCATTCTTAGATCTTGCTTTCTCAGTGAGTCAACTTGTCGTATCCAGTCCCAATTTAACCCAGTTTGAGATTCAAATGCACGCTGGAGAGATAAGGGATTGGTGCTTGTGAACCTCATTCTACCATGACGAATTTTCTTATTATTTCTACTCGCCACCTCAACAATTTCTCGACCTATTGCCTCTCCATGACCATCCCAATCGGTTGCAACTATTAGTACATTGGAAGTGGATCCAATATTTAATAGATGGTCAACCATATTATCATGAATAGCTATTTCAATAGGATCAATTTCAACCATTTCAATAGGATCAGAATTATGCCAATTTGTTTCTTTATCAAAGGGTGGGGGATAATCAAAATTGAGAATGTGCCCAGTAACGCTGGAAACTAATATTTTATCCCCCTTTTTTAATCGATATTCGATTGTCTCAATTGTAAACGTAATTTTTTGCTCTTCAATTGAGGCTTCAAAGATATAATTATAGCGTGTTTCACCTTTTCGGCTTTTAAATTTCATTTTATATACGATAGAGAATGCTCTAACTAATGCTCTTGCAATAGAGGGTTTTTCCGCTACAATTGAAATTGTTGAGCTCACGATACATTACCATTCTCGGGATAGAATCCTCTCTTTTCTACACCCTCTTTATTAAGATAATAATTTAAACCTACATAAAGTAGAATCGGGAGTAAATTAAGACTGAATTTAATAAATAAAGTGTAGTTGGTTGTTATGAGTGACAATTTTGTGTTACGTATATATATTACTGGTACACCTGGAACTGGTAAGACAACTGTCGCAAAAAATTTGTCACGTAATCTAAATCTTGATTTTCTGGAGCTTAATGATCTTATCATAAAGGAAGGGTTGTATCTTGGATATGATATTAATCGTGATACCCTAATTGTCGATGATGAACTTTTAACTAAAGAACTATTGAGGAAACTTAGAACTACAAATAAAATCTGTATATCTAGCGGAATGGTATTACTAGAACTTCCAATCGATTATATCATTATTCTACATTCCTCAATCTCCACATTACGGAAACGACTTGAAACACGGAGTTACTCTGAGGAGAAAATTGAGTCAAATCTCGAAGCAGAAATCATGAATGTATTATTTTATGACTTTACAGAATTTTATCCACCAGAGATCATTTATGAAATTCAAAATGATGATAGAAGCATTGAAGATACCTGTAAACAAATCATTTCAGTAATACGAAAGCATAGTTTGGGCATTACGGAATGAGTCTTTAATAGAATTAATAGGTGTCTGGGAAATGATAGGAGGCATATGGCCTGGTAAAAGAACATGGATTTCGAGATCAGATAAACGTTTTAATGAATTTAGAAGCTCTGAACTAGATCCAGAAGGAAGATCAGTTCTTCCAAAGGATCCTTGAGGGAAAACTGTATCACCACTAATGAGTATTTTCTTGTCAGGTTCGTAAAGAGATAACGATCCTTTTGTATGTCCTGGTGTTTCTAACACCTGAAAATCGTAATTTCCAACTGTGATTGTATCACCCTCTCCATATTTCTTGGTAATCTTGAGGGGAGAACAGGTTGAATTCATTATCGGATCAAGGTATGGACTGTTACCTGAAGTTAAATGTCTGGCTTCTTCATGTGAAGCAGATATTGTGCAATTCACCTCAGATTGAAGTGAAGAAATCCCACCAATATGGTCAATATGACCATGTGTCAGAAAAATGTGCTTAACTCGTTTCGTTTCTATCGCTTGTTTAAGTGTTTCAATATTTGGTGAGCTTGCACTAAATCTTTGATTCAAAGCATTACCTGCGCCTGTATCTATCATCATTGATTCTTGCTTTGCCTCAATAATGAATACGTTACAATCAAATCCTTGACCAAGGAGCTAATAAATGCTTGTCATAAGTTGTTTCATATATTCACCAGAAGTATTTGAGAAATTCTAAGTCAATATCACCTAAATATCTTTTAAAGGAAGAGGAAATCAAAATGGGAGAAATGCCATTGTCTTTAGGAAAAAAAAGAAGAGAATGATAGATGAGATTGAACAGGTATTCTTATTCGTGAATATTCAATCCAGTCGTTCAATACCGATCATTTTGCTATTGATTTGCCGTATCAACTACAATCATTGTTAAGGTTGAACGAACATTCTCAAGGCCACGAATGTTTGTCGTAATGACTTCCTTGAGTTTCTCCATGGTATCTGCTTCAATTTTAGCAACGATGTCGTAAACACCGTAAACTATCCAAGCACCAACAACACCTCTGGTGCTTTTTAATTCTTCTAATACATCATCTTCTGATCCAATTTCGGCATTAACTAATACAAAAGCAGCAGGCATTTTTTCACCTCAACGTTAGAGACATGCTTTTTTTTGTCACTTCTAGTCTTTTCAGCTTATCCTTTTAAAAATTATTCATTATCAAAAATGTTGTTCTCAAGGAATTCTTAATTTTCAATTAAAAGTAAAATATCTTGACAAAAATAGCTTTATTAAGCAATTTTCTTGCAAGGGATTAAGGGATATTAATATTCATTATTAATTTTTGTTTTTTTTAAGATTTCTTGCAGATTCCTTATTCTACGGATTGATTAGAACTTTGAAAGAAACTGCAGTGCATAATAAATAATTCCTATCTATTTATGAAAATTCAATAATACGTGCATGATATTTTTTCTTATTATCTTCGTCAGTTCATTTACTAAATGAGGACTCAATGGTATGAACCAACCCCTTGATCAAGTCTCCGGTAGGATTCTCATTCGCGGCCGCTCTTATTCTGCAAAAGAAGTAATCCGAGGTCTACTTGAGCAAGGTATTGCCATCAATGAAAAAACAGAGGGGTTACGTATTGGGTTTAAGCTTATTAGTCCCGAATCTTCTTCTATTACACCATCAATGGATATCGGGCAGGGAATCTCATGTCCATTTATACCAATTATGTCTCAAATTTCTGACAAATTAAACCATCTCGCAGGCCGAGTTGATTTTGCAGAGGAAAGCGCTTCCACTCCCGAACAATCTTTTTTCGATCCCCCAGATGATGATTCTTCAGCTGCGGCCTTCTCTCCGTTTAGTTCAAGTCCAGAGAATGCAAAAAATGAGAACGAAAAGGAATCAGTGTTTTCCTCCACCCCATCCTACATGGATAATAAACGTAAATGTTCATCATGTGGGTCAACCCTCCCAAGTAATGCCTTCTTCTGTAATAAATGTGGAAGCCATGTTAGGTCAGGGTAGACCTAGTTAATTTTTATATACCCAAACATAGACAGATAGAACATGAAACTATAGGAGTATGCGAAGAATAAAGGGATTTCTTACAAGACGGCAGGGCGAATGTACAAAGCAGGGAAAATTCCTCATCAATCAGAGCAATTACCGACAGGTAGTATAATTATTTATACAAACCTAGAAGAACAAGCAAGAAAAACAGTTCTTTATGCCCAGGTCTCATCTTATGATCAAAAAGAAGAGCTAAAACGGCAGGTACAGCGATTAAGAGATTTTTCCGCAGAACAAGGTTTGAGCATTGCCCAAGAAATTACTGAAGTCGGATCCGCGTTGAATGGGAAGCGAAAGAAATTATTAAGGATCTTAAAAGACAATTCTATCACTATTCTTATAGTGGAACATCGAGATCGACTAACACACGTTGGGTTTGAATATCTAGAAGCCTCCTTACAGGCTACAAACAGAAAAATACTCGTTATCAATGATACGGAATGCAAGGATGATCTGGTTCAGGATATGAGTGATATTTTCACGTTATTCTGCGCTCATCTTCATGGTAAACGTTCTGTTAAACTCCGTGCCAAAAAAGCATTAAAGGCCTGTCAAACATGAATCAAAATACACAGTCCTACCCCCTAAAACTGCCACAACAGGAAGAGCTTCGTGTTCAGCTTGATTTTTTGAGAGAACTGACGCTACAAGCAGGGTATCAATTATTACAGCGGTTGTGGTCAGAAAAATGGCTGGAGATATTAGGAGCGAGCACTAAAAATGCATACAAGGTAATCGGAGAACAACAGATTCAACTCATCCATCAAGGTCAACCGATTTATCTACCCTCACGTATCAGACGCTGTATTGCTGAATGGGTAGGACGAATCCTTCGATCGCAAGTTGAAAGATATATGTGCTACTCAGATGTGTTACGAATCGTCCAAACGACGGGAGTAGAAGGCTCACTAGATTCACTGGTGAAAATAATGGCACAAACACTAGTAAAATTTGAAAGAAAATATTATCGAAGAGCATTGATACGCCAGACATTACGGACATTCCGTAGCTATTATTACAAGTTAGGATTAGATCTTGAGGTATTAACACGTATCCCTTATACCAAAATGGTGAAACCTACTATTCGGTCTTTTATTCTGCCTTATGCTCCTGATGATGGGCAAGCCATCCAATTAACCTGTATTAAAGATAAGATCGAGGTTCGATTGAAGCTTCCTCTAGTATCTTCTCCCATAACCAGACGTGATTGGCATTGGCTGTCGTTTTCACTTATTATTCCCTCCAAAGTTTGTCAACGAGTTCACACCCCGACTAGTACAAATAGTACTACTAATACACTCCATCTTCCTACTTTACGGTATATTACGCTCAAAGGGGGGTTGATTCTTCCTTTTTTTGAGTTTGCTTGGTCAATAAAGTACAAGGAAATCCCTTTCCTAAAGAAAAAGCGGGTTATGGCCACCGATCTTGGTGTCATTAATCTGACGACCTCGGTGATATGTGAGGCTGGGTCACAGATTAGTCCACCAATCTTCTGGTCATCTGATAACCAACTACTCCATAAAATTGACCAATTATATCAGCATATTGCACATCTACAAAAGAAGCTGGATCGGTATCCCGAGCAATGGCTGGGCCAAGGAAAGCGTAGACAAGAGAAAGAGAGACTTTATCGGAAGTTGAATCGCTATCGTGAGCTTATCCTCCACCAAACAAGTAACTATCTTATAGAAACCGCATTACTTTGGCAATGCCAGACTTTAGTGTTAGAAGATTTACGTTCCTATGACCCTCCGAAAAACAAGCGGAAACTCTCCCGCAAACTCTCCAACTGGCTTCGAGGATCATTATATGAGGTATTACTCTATAAGGCTAAACAATTTGATATTAACATTAAACGGGTCAGTGCTCGCTGGACGTCCAGTTATTGTCCTCGTTGCGGAATAATGGGTCAGAAAATTAGTGACCCATCCAAAAAAACTGTTGATAAACTCGGTCGATACTTTTTATGCCCTCATTGTCACTATACTGCTGATCGTGACGTTATCGGTTCGGTTAACATTTATCGAATGTATCAAGAATATCAAAAAAATCGTTTTCATTTAAGGTTAGCAACGCCAGTATCCTACATGGGTGCTGGTACCCCGCGCAACCGTCCTCGCGGGGCTCCCGTTCATATTCTCTCGAACGGATAGACCTTGTTCTAAGTGTCTATAATGAAAGGAATGGTAGACAAACGAATCTACATATTTTGAAATGATGGTTATCCAATACGTTCTTTCCAATCATAGACTTTTTCAATTATAACTTCTCTCTCTTCCTCTGATATTACACCGATGTTTTTTAACCGATTTGCCTCTCTTCCCATTTCGTGGAATGCGGGATGAAATCCAACTTCTGCAGATTGCATGACTTGATCTCGTAGTTGAGATAACGCATCACATATTTCTCTTCCTCTTTTCAGCTCCTGAAGCTGGGTCAAAAACGAGTCTAGGTATCTACCAGCTTTGCTACCTGCACTATCAAATGCTATTGTTTTCTTTGGCCTTCGAGGTTCTGGTTGTGGAGCTGGAACCGCTTTAACGGATTTTTGCACCTTAGGTGCCGATTTAGAAACAGATTTTTGAACAGCTGAGCCTGGGACTCCTCCTGTCGTCTGCAAAGAAGTCAAAATTTCATCTATTCTCTGAGATATTTTTTCTAACTTAGTAGCTAATACTTTAGCCGTTTTAGTAACAAGGTCCAGATCGCTTTGAATTTGTTTAACTTCTTCAGACTTAACCATGCTAAACTCAACATTTTTTTGAATTTAGTATAATAATTCTATTCTCTTTTTTTATCTCTTCCGATATAAAGAAAATTCGAATAATTTAGTCACAGAATCTGGAACTCTTCCTATTACTTCCAGTACTTAAAAAACAAAGGGTGGAAAAGGAATTATTCGTCTTTTGACAATTATAGAAGAGAAAATAAGATGTGTTAGCAGCTCAAATATCTAATCCTCAACTGAAAACTGTTGTACATTTGTGTAAAGAGCGTCTATGGCAGGAAGTGTCTTTCCCATCAGAAAACGGATCATAGCACCACCAGCGGTGCTCATGTATGAAAGTTTAATCTTATTTTTTTCTAAAATTGAAATACTGTGCCCACCACCCGCAAGAGAAAATCCTTGCGATTTACTCATAGCTTTAAACACTTCTAGGGTGCCTTTTGCGAATTCTGGTTCTTCAAATTTACCCATGGGACCATTAAAAACACAGGTTGAGGAATTTTGAATAATCTCGGTGTACAGTTGAATGGTTTTTTCGCCAATATCAAGAATTGAAGCGTTAAGGGGAAGATCTTTCATAGTGTAATTCGTTCGACCGTTTTCATCTACTGCAAAATCTTGTTGAATCTCAATTTTATCTGTAAACTCTGAAAGCAACTTTTTTGCGGGATCGACGAACTGTAGCAAATTCTTTTTCTTTAAGAAATTCATGGTTGGTATACCTAATGATTTTCCCATGGCAATCAATAAAATTTCAGATATTACTCCTCCTGTTAAGACCGCATCGGCAATGTCTTTTCTTAGGACATAATCAGCGACTTTAAATGAGTCTTCAGGTTTTACTCCACCTAATATGAATACACATGGCTTTTGAGGATTATCTACCACACGTTGGAGATTTGTAACTTCCCTTTCCATGATGAGCCCTGCAGCAGAAGGCAAGATACCTGTGAATCCAACTAAACTCATATGAGAGCGATGAGCAGCTGAAAAAGCGTCATTAATGAAGATATCCCCTGCCTTTGCTAAACTTTTGATATAAACATTATTTGCATGTTCCTGAGAAGTTTTATTCTCGGTTTCTCCCTCTACTTGTCGCACATTTTCAAGAACAAGTATATCCCCCGGATTCATTCGAGAAATTCTCTGTTCAACCTCAACTCCGTGAGTTTGTCCAATAAAATCCACTTTATATCTTTCTGATAGGACCAATTGTAGTTTTTCTGAGTGTTGTGCCAAACTGCTAAAATCAGAACTTCCTGGTCTTCCTTGATGAGCAATTATAACTGATTTTCCCAAATTATCAGATATAGCCTTAATAGTTTCAGCATGGGCCTTAATTCGGGTGTAATCTTGAATTTTTTTATCATCATCAAGCGGACAGTTAAAATCTACACGAATTAAGCACACTTTATCATTTAAAGCGAAATCTAGCAAAGTTCTCATAATTGTACTCCGAAATTAATTTTTATATCAACTTTTCTCAGTTAGCTAGACAAAAAAAGGCAAGTGAGGAAAAATTTTTATCTGAAATTATCGAAAAAGATTGATTTATTTAGGCAATAACAAGAAAAAATGACTAATAGAGGATTTAGGTGAAAAATAAAAATGGGAACGGGTTCAGGTTTTGGTAAAACAATACTTTTCGGCGAACATTTTGTCGTTTATGGTTTACCTGCAATGGCTTCTGCAATTGGCGACTCTACAGAAGCAATCGTAGAAATTGAAGAGGGTAAGGGATATGAGCTAATTGATAACCGGCCAGAAGTGCCGGGGTATAAAAAAAAGAAATTTGACGAACAAAAAATTTCAATAAACAATGTCCTGACCTTTATGGGTGTAGATCTTGAGAAAGAGAAGTTGAAAATCACTTTAGGTGGAAAATTAACTTGCGCCAGTGGTGTAGGAGCTTCCGCGGCTAGTTGTGTGGCATTAGCGAGAGCCGTAAATGACGCATACAAGTTGGGATGGAATGATACTCAAATCAACGAAGCTGCTTATGAAGGTGAAAAAGGATATCATGGAACTCCAAGTGGTATTGATAATACAGCTTCAACATTTGGTGGTTTGGTCTATTTCGTGAAAAATCTACACGGAGGGCCGAACACAATGGAAACCATTAAACTTTCTAAACCTGTCGATATGGTGATAGCTAGTTCGGGGATGACAGCCAATACAAGTGTTGTTGTTGCTGATGTACGTGAAAAGAAAGAAGAGAATCCCAAGTGGTTTGAGAAGATAGTGAAAGAGTATAAATCAGTGGCTAAAGATGGCCGTCATGCACTCGAATTGATGAATTTAGAGCAAGTAGGCAAGCTCATGAACAAAAATCATGAGTTATTACAAAAAATAACTGTTTCTAATGAAAAGTTAGATAAGATGGTAAAAATAGCTAGAGATGCAGGTGCGTTGGGTGCGAAAGTCACAGGTACAGGACGTGGAGGAAATATAAATGTGTTAACTCCAGGAGCAGAGCTGCAGGATAAAGTTTACAATGCATTGAAGACCGCAGGTTATGCAGCTTGGAAAACAAAAATAGGAGTTTAAATTTAGTAAATAATAATAATACAGGTGTAAATCAAAATGGATTTTCGAGAATATATTACGCAATTAGAAAAGAATAACGCAATTACTAAAATCAAAAAGGATGTGGATATAGATATTGAGGCAGCTGCTGTATTGAAAACAGCTGAACCAACGCCTCTTCTATTTGAAAACATAAAAGGTTATTCTGATTTCCGCGTGGCAGGAAATATTTTCAGTACAAAGATCAGTATAGCTAATTATTTTGGTATCTCTACCGATCAACTCATACCAAGACTAACAGAGGCCATTGATAATCGGAGTGCTCCTGAGGAGGTTACAAGTGCTCCTTGTCAGGAACTCGTAATGGAACAAGTGGATTTAGATAGATTACCTATCTTAAAACACAATGAGCGAGATGGAGGCCGTTATATTTCATCTGCAGTCGTGGTGACGAAAGATCCTGAATACGGACAGAATTTAGATTTCCATCGGGCCATGCAATTTTCTAAAAACCGAATGAGTACGAGAATCATCAAGGGTAGAGATTTCTATAAGTTTTTAGAGAGGACTGGTGAAGTGGATGCAGTTTATTGTATAGGAAACACACCTAATATTTTAGTAGGGGCTGCGACTTCAGTAAAAACTGGAATAAATGAATTAGAAATTGCTAATGCCTTAGCTCCAACTCAAGTGGTGAAAGCAAAATCAGTCGATGTTTTAATACCAGCAGGGTGTGAAGTAGTATTAGAAGGGCGGGTATTTATGAAGGATCGATCAGATGAAGGACCTTTCATAGATTTAACTGAAACATACGATGTAATTCGAGACGAACCTGTGTTCGAAGTGAGGAAAATTACCCATAGGAAGAATCCTATATGGCAAGCATTGATCCCTGGAGCATTAGAACATAAAGTCTTAATGGGAATGCCCCGAGAACCCACAATTTTTAAAACAGTGAATGAAGCAGGTGTAAAGTGTATCGATGTGAATGTTAATCCTGGTGGCTCTTCATGGTTACATGCAATTGTTAAAATAGAAAAAAAAGAAGAGGACGACGGTAAAAAAGCAATTCAGGCCGCTTTCCAAGGCCATCGAAGCTGTAAGCATGTATTCGTCGTGGATAAAGATATCAATATTTATGACCCTCTCGAGGTAGAATGGTCAATGGCCACTCGTTTTCAAGCTGAGAGGGATTTAGTCGATATAGGTAAAGAACCTGGATCAAGTCTAGATCCGAGTGCAGAACCTGGGACAAAAATCACCAATAAGATTGGATTTGACTTAACTGCTCCACTTAAAACAAAAGGTAAGAGTTTTGCAAGAGCAAAATTTCCCAAAGTAGATTTAAAGGACTATATAAATGAATAATGAGGTATAATTATGGAATTAACATCTGAAGAACAAGATATGGTGGTAGGGAAATACGGTAAAGCGGCCCAAACGGCCATGGATATATTAGTAACCCTTGGTGAAATTTATGGTGCAAAAAGACTGATAGATATCACTTCGGTTCAGATAGCGGGTGTAAGCTACGCAAATTTAAACGAACCAGGATTAGCATGGCTAGAAGAGATGGCAAAAGACGGAAAAGTCAGAACGTTAACCACCCTCAATCCTGCTGGAAAATCTTTTAGCTAATTAATTGCTATTGGATCCAGAATGGACCTTGAGGATTGGAAAAAGCTGGCTATCGATGAGGAATTTGCAGAAAACCAGATTCGTGTAGTAGATGCGTTTAAACGTTTGGACGTAATTACCACGTGTTCCTGTACTCCCTACTTATATGGTAATCTTCCTGCCTATGGCCAACATATTGCATGGAGCGAGAGCTCTGCCGTTTGTTATGCTAACTCCGTTTTAGGTGCCAAAACCAATCGTGAAGGGGGGCCAAGCGCGTTAAGTGCAGCTCTTGTTGGAAGAACACCTGAATATGGATTTCACCTAGATGAAAATCGTCAACCCGAACTCAAGGTCGATGTCAAATGTGAGGTGAAGGATACTTTTCGATTTGGGGCGTTAGGAAAAGTCCTCGGAGATCGATTTGGCAAAAAAATCACATATATCACTGGAATACCCAAGGCTTCTGTTGAGGAACTGAAATCATTTTGTGCGTCGTATGCCACTTATGGTGGTGTTGCATTGTTCCACATGGAAGATATTACTCCAAATAAAATTGATTCAATTCCAGATACGGTCGAAACTGTTACAGAAGAAGATATGAAGAAAGCCCTTGGAGATTTAAATGATGAAACCGAGATTGATTTCATCAGTTTAGGTTGTCCTCATGCCTCATTGGCCGAATTAGAATACATTGCCAAAAAATTAAATGGAAAAACGGTAAATCCAAAGAAAGAAGTATGGATTACAACCGCTAGACCGACCAAACAGATTGCCGATAGAATGGGATTCACAAAAACGATAGAAGATTCGGGGGCGAAAATAGCTGCGGATACGTGTTGTGTAGTTGCACCAATCAAAGGACGCTTTCACGGTTTAGCCTCTGATTCTGCGAAAATGTGTTATTACGGATCAGGCCGCAATAAGTTCGCTGTGAAACTAATGTCAATGGATGAATGTCTTGAGGAGGCTCTATCATAATGAAATTAACTGGTCGAAAAATTTTCAAAGGAAAAGCGTCAGGTGAAGCGTTAGTAACTTCAGATAGTATTTCTTTCTATGGTGGAGTTGATCCTGACAATGGCGTTGTCGTTGAAAAGGGGCACGAACTAGAAGGAATATGTATTAATGATAAGATTCTAGTCTTTCCCTCAGGTAAAGGATCTACTGTAGGATCGTATGTGATCTATCAGATGGCCAAAACGGGGAAAGGACCGAAAGCATTGGTACTTAATGATTGCGAGGCAATCGTTGCGGTAGGCACAATCATATCAGAGCTTCCTTGTGTTGATCAGATCGATGTTAGTAAAATTCAAACTGGAATGCAAATCCATGTCGATGGCGATAATGGTACGGTAGAGATAGAATAATCTTCTTTCTTTTTCTTCTCACAATTTATCATTTATTTACCTTTTTTATCCCCTCACTAGAGAATTCTATATCTATAGGCATAATTCCATTTTTTTCCCATTCTTTGACAATTATGGCTGCATCTGCTTCATTAAAACATACCCCTACACTACAATCTCCGCCTCCTGCTCCAGAAAATTTAGCTACCGCACCATATTTTGAAGCAGTATGACTCATCACTTGATGGGCCTCTATTTCTAAGCGACAGGAACATGCAAAACTTAATTCTTCTAATAAAATTCTATTTTGGTCAAGTAATTTAAGAATAGATATTTGGTTTGTGGATTTGATAGCTTCTATAAGTTGCTCGGTAACATCAGCAATTCGAGAGATAATGGTGAAATAGTTATCAGGATCTTTCTCCTTATACATCTTCATTTCTTGAACTAATTTCTTTGTGGAAGCACTCGTCCCAGTAAACCCAACCATCATAACAAGATCCGCGGGTAAACTTATAGGAATATATTGTAATAAAGGCCACTCTTCATTAACTAAGTTATGTAAGGTTTTTGTCATGATATTCTGTTGTAACCAATCAGGATCAAATTTTCTATAAATAAGAGCTCCTCCAAACGTCGAGGCAGCAACATCAAAACCAGATCCAAGTTTTCCTTGCCCCAGGTAATGTGAAATTATACTTAGTTTAAATATTGTCTCTTTATCTTGTTGCGTAAAATTAGAGTTTGTGTGAAATTGAATTATCGCCCCTATAATGGCTACAACCGCAGCGGCGCTACTTCCAAACCCAACTTTCATTTCTTGACCCGTTTCAGTATTATTTACTGTACTAATATCTCCCCAAGTTTCAAGGTGAAAGGCCATAATTGGAATGTTTCGTGTTTCTAGGTATTTTAAAGCAGATTCGATGGCATGCTTGGCAAAAATCAGTCTGTCATCATCGAGATCAAAGGATAGGGTTCCATCAGAATAGTGGCCTGTTGAGGTCAGGTTGAAATCTTTCATATGAATGTTCATTTTTTCTTCAGGTTGAATTGCAGCAAAAACTCTCTGTTGAACTGCAAGGACTATACATCTAACATTTTTCTCAAGTATACTCCATTCACCCGAGAGCATTAATTTTCCAGGTGCAGAAACTACAATCATCTAACAACCTCATTTACTCTGTCAAAATAAGTGATCCTCGGTTAATCGTGCCTCTTTACCTGGATGGCAAATAATTATATCTTTAACTAAATTTATTTCTGTTACCCTAGATTTTATTGTTTCTATATCTTTTTGTTGACAGAGAATTTTCACCTGTGGCCCTGCATCCATAGTGAAGTAGCATTCAATTCCCTCTTCTCGGAGTTTCAGTACCTCTTTCATAATAGACAATGATCCTGCTTCCCAATAAATAAAAGGAGGAGTTGTTGTCTGCATGGTTGCGTGCATTTTAATAGCATTTAATTCAGCGATCTTTCCTAATTGAATAAAATCCTTTTCTGAGATTGCTTGTTTCATTTTCTCCACATCAGATTCAATCGTGTCTAACCATGCACTATAAAATGGCGAATTCTTCACCGTTTGACTCATTCCTGCGCGGGAGGAGACTTTTTTCTCTTCAGTTGAGATAATTGTTACAATCATAGATAATTCTGGCCAATGAGCTTCTTTCTTTATTTGGAGGGCATGGCTATCTAAGCCATCTGGTAAGGAACCTTTGGTCCACTCCACAAATCCTCCTAGAATACTTCTGGAAGCACTTCCACTCCCCCTTCTTGCAAGAATGCTTAAATTTTTCACAGTGAGATCTTGACCTAAGGCTTTAGTCCCTGCTAGAGTGAGAGCTGCAAATCCAGAGGCCGAACTAGCTAATCCAGCTTTCTTAGGAAAATTACTTTCACTCCTAACCTTAGCAAATATTTTGTGGGGGGATGAATTTTGTAATAGCTCCAGATGATTCGCTACTCTAGCCAACTCTTCACCTTTTGCTACCTTTCTATTGATGGTTACCTCGTACTCTGATAAAGTCTTATTAAATTCAACTGTTGTCTTAGTATTAAGATTATTCAATGTCATTGAGACACTCGAATTGTAAGGTAGAATTAAATCAGAGTTTCTTTTTCCCCAGTACTTTACTAGTGCAATATTGGAATTTGCAATTGCAGTTGCTTTCATTAGCATCATAACCATAAAGAACGTGTTTAACAAAGATTAATTAATCGATCTATGTAAAAAAGATTTATTCATAATGAAGATATTTCCGTAGTAGTATTCTATTAAACAGAAGAATTTCTAGTGTTAGTTCTGTATTGGAGTCAATGTTATTGAAGTCTAAAAAAATAATTGTGGCTTTAACAGGTGCCTCGGGAATAGATTATGGCATTGAAGCAATTAGGGCTCTCTCATCTCATGATGTCGAAACTCACGTCATTATTAGTAAGTGGGCAAAGCAGGTGATCGTGAATGAGTCATTTAACACAATAGATGATTTTCAAAAGTTACCTGATTACTTATATAAAGAAAATGATATGAGTGCAGCTATTTCCAGTAGTTCGACAATTGTTGATGGAATGGTTGTGATTCCAGCCACGGTTAAGACAGTTAGCAATATTGCATTAGCTAATACTGGAAACTTAATTTCTCGCGCAGCAGATAATATATTAAAAATGAAAAAACCACTAATTATCGGTATTCGAGAAACTCCCTTAAGTCCAGGATGTCTACACAATCTAAATCAGCTTTCCTTGTATGGAGCGATCGTTCTACCTTTGAGTCCTGGTTTCTATCACCGTCCTAAATCTATACAGGATTTATTCGATTTTATTTCGGGAAAGATATTGGATTGTTTCAATATACCCAATGATAAATATACACGATGGAATAGTGTCATACAATCAGAGTAACCATTATATTTGCCAAGATAACCATCAAGAAGTGTACCACAAATGGAATCTAAGACCTCACCTCACGAAATTGATGAGAAAAAAGAAGCAACTATTACTTCTGAACGAAAACTTGCTCATTTACAGATATGTCTTGAACATGATGTTCAAGGTCGTAGTATCACCACAGGCTTGGAAGATATTTCCTTTGTGCATCACGCGACTACTGATCTCAATATGAAGGATATAGATTTATCAGTAGATATTTTCGGGAAAAAATTACGATTACCAATGATTATTTCAGGAATGACTGGTGGCCATGCTTTTGCTCAGCAGCTTAATGATTATCTATCTCAAGTAGCAGAAAAAACACAGATAGGAATGGGTGTTGGAAGTCAACGGGCTGCCTTGGAAGATGCTCAAGCACGTGAGTCATTTGAAATTGTTAAAAATAATGCCCCTACAACCCTTAAGATTGGAAATATAGGTGCAGGACAAATAGTAGATGGTTTAACGTCCACAGACTTGAAAAACATTGTTTCTATGATAAATGCGGATGCAGTAGCATTCCATTTTAATCCATTACAGGAATCAATTCAACCTGAAGGTGATACAAACCTTCATGGACTGATAGATCGAGTTTCACAACTGATCAATGTATCCCCGACTCCGATCATTGCGAAAGAAGTAGGTTCAGGGTTTAGTCGGTTTGATATTGATCGCATAATGAAATCAGGATTTGCAGGAATTGATATTCAAGGTGTAGGGGGCACTTCATGGGCTGGTGTCGAATCTATAAGAGCTGAAGTTCCAAAATATAAAAAAACAGGGGAGGTATTTTGGGATTGGGGATTACCTACAGTTATTAGCACTATTTTAGCAAAGGAATCATTCAGCGGACATATTATTGGATCAGGAGGCGTTAGAAATGGATTGGAAGTTGCTAAACTACTCGCACTCGGAGCAGATGCAGCAGGAATGGCCATTCCATTCCTATTTACTGCACAGGATCATTCAATAGAAAAGTCCCTGAAATATATCGAAGAAATTGCATATGAAATTCGCCTTGCCTGTTTTTTAACCGGATCCCAAAACATTGAAGAATTAAAATCCGTTCCTCTTATCATCTCTGGAAAAACAGCTGAATTGCTAAGAGCTTTTGGAATTGACCCAAGAGAGTACTCTTCTCGACCAAATTAAATAGAAAATTCAAGAGAAATTGGGGTAAAGCCGATTTACGAATAAAACTTCAGCTAAAACTTTTTATTTATGAATTTAGGCTGATTCATTTGCCCGACCAAGGATTGGGTTGAAATCAAACCAAAATTAGAGAAGTTCTATACCAACTTTTTCCGATACTATAGAATTTCTTACGTCCTAGACCCTGGAGGTCGAAATAAACATGAGTAAACCATTCTATGTAAATTATGAACAGCCTGAAGGGCTTGAAAATGATGCTTTAACGGTATTGGAAACTGTTAGTGCTGATCCATCCAATATTCGAAAAGGTACAAATGAAACGACAAAAAGTGTCGAACGTGGAGATGCTAAGCTTGTATTCTTAGCATTAGATGTAGATCCACCTGAAATTGTGGCACATATTCCCCTCTTATGCAAAGATAAGAAAATTCCATATATGTTTGTGTCAACTAAAGAGATATTGGGAAATGCGTGTAATCTTGGTGTAAAGACAGCCAGCTGTTCAATTGTCAATGAAGGCGAATTAAAAGCCAAAATCGATAATCTTGCAGCCCGAATTAAGGAGCTAGCTGGAATTTAAGAGGCCTGCATGAATGAGTGAGGACAATATCAGTATTCCAGCTGAAGTACTGCAGATAATTGGGCGTACGGGCGTAACAGGAGAAATCACTCAAGTTCGTGTACGAGTCTTAGAGGGCCGCGACCGTGGCCGTATTATCGTACGCAATGTAAAGGGACCTGTACGAAAAGGCGATACACTCCTCTTAAGAGAAACAGAAAGAGAAGCACGGAATTTAAAGCGTCCGTAAAAAGAAGAAGGTAGATAAAATGGTACGTTTATACGAGTGTAACTATTGTGGACATGAAGTTGAGCCCGGAACAGGAATGTCTTTTGTCCGAAAGAATGGACAACTTGTTCGATTTTGCAGTCGAAAATGTCAACGTTCATTATTAGACTTCAAACGTGATCCACGGAAGTTTAAATGGACAAAGAAGTATGTTCCGAAGATCAAAGTTAAAGCTAAGTGAGTAAAGATATAATTCTTTTCCTAGCTTTCTGCAAAACAAACTAAAAAAGGTGTAAAATTCGGCTGTAAATCTATGCCGAATATCTCATTTTATTTTTCTACTCTTCGGAAGAGGATTCCTCTTCTTTCGCTGGATCTTCTTCAGATGGTACTTCTTTCTTCTGATAATCGAAAACGTCTTGGAATTTGACCACTTCAAATTCAAGAAATTCGTGAAGGTCCGTTCCCAGTGTATATTTTGCTATTGCCAATCCTTCCATGAATATTAAGTAATTTGGAAGAGAAATAACAACAGTTTTTGGTTCTTCTGAAGTCTCAATGGTGATCTCCTCAAGATTAACACCAGGTAGACGACGAGAGATAATCTCTTTCTGAATATCTTCGACTTCAGCCAGTTGTTCGATTATTGTAACATCAAAAACTAAGTCTTTACCTGCAAGCGGATGATTGTAATCAATTCTTGTCCGTCCTCCACCTGCCCAAATGATAGTACCATTTCTACCTGCTAATTGAACACGATTCCCTACTCGTGGATCAAGATTCGCCTTCCTCAATTTTTTCGTAGGTACCATTTCAATTTTACTTGCGTCTCTGTCACCATAAGCATCCTTTACAGGGATTTCAATTTTAAGAGGTTTATCAAGCTCCATTCCTACTAATTGCCGTGCTAATCCAGGGATTAGAAATTTTTCATCCCCTGCTCGACACAGAAGTGGGTTGTAACCTCTTTTTTCATCAAAGACTTGTTCTTTGCGTGCGACTTCCTCAAGAGTTGTATCAAAAATTTTCGAATTTTCCTTCAAACGGCCAGTATAATTAATTTTAATCCAATCATTTTCTAATATAGGCATGAATTTCCCTCTGGGGATTTTTACGAGTTTGAGCTCTCTATTCTATCAGCAGTAATAAGTTTTAGTTGATAACCATGAGGACACTCCATCGTATCCTTTGTAATTTCAAGAATCCGTAATTTTTCTCCTTCGGGTAAGAAAGAGGGACGGCAATGATAATAATAATTGGGACACTCTATAATGTCGCATTCTCTTGGAGTGAAAGTTATCGTAGCTCCTTCTATTGCAAGTTTAGCCCCTGTACTCACTTGATACGAGGGGTCAAAAATTTCAACAGTTTTTACTCCCCCATCAAACACATTACAGACATGAATAGTCTCTTTAACATTCTGGACCTCATATACCCTACCTTTCTCGAGTTTCAAACATGCTCCACGGAGACGACAATCTGAGCATCCTTCGGTTTCACCAACAAAAATAAATTTATTTCCCGGTTTAGACTGTTTAACACCAAGTAACGTAATTTTTAATGGTTTATCTGAAGCCATATGACGAACACTCAAGAAATGGTCAATATTCAGGGAATTTAAGGCTAAATGGGTATTATTATCAGTTAAACATATTTGTTTCTAGACGGATTTTGTTTCATTAAGCAGAATTGTATAGCTTATGAGTTAGAAATACTCTTTTTCAACTTGAGCTACTTCATCAGAGTTTGTGCAAGAAAGGTAATCCGTAAGGAGATTTTGATTTAGCAATAAGAATTGATTTCCCCATTTAAAATACGAAAGAATCTTTTCTGCTAATTCAGGTGAAGCTAGTATGTATAATGAAGCTGCCAGTGCCTCTACACTACTTAATTTGGCCTGTTTCCCATAATTAACGGGATTCGCCGCAATTAAACGTGGTAGTGATCGTGAGTTTGGAAAAGTCCGTGAAAAAATATCCTCTGCCTGATTCCATGAGCAATCAAGTACAGTTATTCCGAAACGGTGATATAGTGTCTGATCAGAAATGGTCAACTTGGTCTTTGAAAGAGGATTAAGAATAATAGAGAATCTTGGAATTTGTGCAATTCGTGATACGAATCGCAAGTGTTCGATAAATGGAAGTTTGTTTTTTTTGTAGAGTTGCCAGGTTTTGATTCCAGTGCATTTCCGTCGATCACATTGATTTGCATAATAGAGTGTGATTAAATTCCTTGAGGCAATATCACTTCTCATAATAATACTCGCCCTGGCTCTTCTGTTCTCGGTCGAGTTTAGAATCGAATTTATTAACCCGAGGACGACCTGTTTTTGGATCTCTTCTAAAAGTAATTTTTAAATTCCCCAAAAATCGATTCATTCCTTTTCTTACTGCAGAAGGAGCATAGGCTCGTCCATATTCACCTGGTGAACCAAGGAAGACAATAATTCGATCAGAAACGTAATCTTGGGTCACAATATCATGTTCGACTATGAATGCTGAGGCATGATGAGATTGAATCATCCTTCTTATCAATTTTGCAGCATTTAACCTATCTTCAATAGAGAGAAATGCTGAAGGTTCATCAAAAAGGTACAAATCTGCAGATTGAGCTAAAGTTTCCACTATTGCCACTTTCTGTTTTTCTCCCCCACTTAAATAACGAACTGGTTGATCAAGAAGGTCTTCAAGTCCGAAAGCTTTAATATTTTCACTTTTAAACTGTGGAGTAGCAACAATTGAACCCCCCTTCCTAAGTAAATATGCTTCTACTGATAGATCCGAGTTTAAAGAAATATATTGGGGTTTATAGGCAACTCGCAAAACAGAATCCTCTAAATCTTCGCTACTATCTACTGGTACACTCCCCATCAATTTTTGTTTTTCCACAATGCCTGTAGAGGGTTTTTCTAATCCTGCCAGCATTTTAATAAATGTCGTCTTCCCAATTCCATTAGGTCCGAGAATTCCTATTATCTCATTTTGATGAATTGTACCTCCTCTGACATCAAGGGAGAATTTACTTTCGTTAAACTTTTTTGAGAGATCTTCATAGGATAAAAGGGGGTCAGCATCAAGTTGGGCGGTACGATCTGAAGATTTTTTGATTTTTATTGAATAATTACGAAACCGCATATTTTCTGAAGGAATAAATCCATCCAAAAAAACGTTAATACCTTCTTTTTCAGAATATGGTAGTGAGCAAATACCATACGATGCGGGGATCCCATAAAACATAGTGATATAATCAGAAAGGTAATCTAATACAGCAAGATCGTGTTCCACAACAATTACAGTCTTATCATCATTAATCAAATTTCGAATGACTCTTCCCGTACGTAATCGTTCGTTTATGTCAAGGAATGACGAGGGTTCATCAAAAAGATAGATATCTGCTTCTCGAGTTATTGCCACTGCAATAGCAACCTTTTGCAATTCCCCCCCAGATAAAATCGCAATTTCGCGATCCCAAATTTTTTCCAGTGCTAAATCCTCCTTAAGCTCATTTAGCACTTGTCTCTCATCAAATCGACTTAAAACTTCTTTCACAGACCCCTTCACTTGTTTGGGAATGTTTTCAATGGTTTGAGGTTTTCTGATGCATTTTATATCTTTGTCCATCATACGTTGGAAGAAATTTTGAAGTTCTGTGCCCTTGTAAAACTCTTTTACGGTTTCCCAATTAGGGTCTTTGTCTTGTTGCCCAAAATTGGGAATTATATCCCCTGAGAGAATTTTTAATGCCGTTGATTTTCCTATACCATTCTGACCGACAAATCCATTCACCTTATTCGGTTTAATTGTGGGTAGACGGAAAAGAGTAAATCCATTTCTGCCAAATCGTTGTGTTAGATCCTTATCAAGTTTTTCCGGAGTATTGATTATCGTAAGCGCATGAAAGCGGCACGTGCGTGCACAGATACCACAACCTGTACAGAATTGTTCATGGATGATCGGTTGTGAAATATCTGTTGGGAATTCAAACATTTCAGTTCCAGAACGAACAACAGGACATGAACCCCGACATTCTTTAACGCAACGCTTTGGTTTGCATTTATCGGTATTAAGAACTACAATTCGCATAGTTGGTGAAAGCTCCCAGAAGCTAACGAGCAGTTCGTCTTTCTACTTCTATATTAAAGTACTTTAGGTAAAACGTGAGAAGAAAGTGAGCATCGCTCCAATGAGTAATCCAGCTTCTGTTCACCTAAATAAGTCACCTAATTTAGGTTCCTGACATCAACCTAAGCGCAACTCTCCTAGATCTTGTGAAAGATCAAATATTCTGCTTGCATTCACCGAGGATGTTCGTCTCATCGATTCCTTATTCGTCCTCAAGAGCTTAAATAATCGTGTGTTACCACAGACTTCACTCTATCCTCGCCATTTGAATAAGGGCGTGTCGTTTCTGTAACAGAGCCCAACCTCTCGATTGACAAAGATTTCTCCAATGAAGGAAAAGCCTCTGTTCGGCTTGAACGAATGGCTGGAATTTCCTCAGATTTTCTATGAAACCCGAAGTCAGGCTGTTGCTTCGATGCTCACAAGAGTGAACGGAGTCTTATCACATTTAAACTTTTTTGCTTTAGAAGGCAGTTTTCTCGGAGCGAAGATAAATACCAATATCAATTATGTTCTTTAGTTGAAGATAGTCTTGTTTGTGTAAAATTTTGGCGTATCCAATAGGAATTCTTTTTTTATTAAATACTAGTACCATTGAACCGTCTGAATATTTCTCTAGTCCTTTTTTTGTATCATCAAATCTTAAATTTATATCTTTACTATAAATAAAGCGTTTTGCCTGTCTAGGAGAGAGGAAAATTGGATTCTGACAATAATTGGCCAAGAAACGTAACGACTCGATTCCAATCTTAAATTTCCCCCGGATGAAGAATCCAAGCTTAATCTTACCAGTCAAGATTATACAGTTCTTACCTCTGTCACTTGTTCTAGAACTACTCAGATAGAGGCTATCTGAATTTTTTATTAAATAAATCTCATCTCTTCTATTTATGATCTTTATAAGAGAATGAGTATTTAGGATTTGGCTAAAATCATCCGATTTCAATATTTCATTGATCACTGTAGACACAGCGACAATTTCCTCCTCAGTAAGTTTTGTTATCTGCATTATTCACGCACCTTCTTCATCAGAGCGATGAAAAATCCATCCATTCCCTGATCGGGGAATATTCTTCTAGTATTACTGATCTGGGAATCATAAACCTTAGTCCAGCGCGTTAAATTTCCTGGATTGCCAATATTAATATTAATGGGAAGGACTTGAACTTGTTTTTCATGTCTAGCAAGAAAATTGTTAATTTGAACTTCTCCTTCTTCAGGCTCAAGGCTACATGTTGAATAAACAATCGTTCCATCGATTTTCAGTTGTTTCCATGCTTCATCTAGTATTTCGCGTTGAATTACAGATTGTCGAGTGACATCATTAAGTATCCTGGGTTCTAAACGCTTATTTTTCTTTAATTTAAGTCCTGTTCCTGTACATGGTGCATCTAACATTATATGATCGACTTTAACGTTTAATCCAGGAAATGATCTCGCATCACAGTTCAAAATGAATGTGTTATAGATGCCCATCCTGGTAATATTGGACTTGAGGGCTGGAATACGTTTCTTTGCTTTCTCAATCGCGAAAAGGGTACCAGTGTTTTCCATTACCTCCGCTAGTAAACAGGTTTTTATTCCTGGAGAAGCAGCTAAATCCGCTACCACTGACTCGGAAGAAGGATTCAAACATTTTGGGGGTATTAATGATGTTAATGCTTGGATTGTTAACAAGCCAGACAGATATTCAGAAGTTGCTACAATGTTAAACGGTTCAAACTCAAGTGTTAGACAGTTAAATGGGGTTTCGGGGGCAAATCTAAATCCTTGACTTTCTAGACTTTCTTGCAGTTGCCTTCGTGTAGTATATAGTGTGTTTGGAGCAATGATACGAGGATCTGATTGTTTTAATTCTCTAAGAATCCTTTCTGTCACCTTTTTTCCGTAGAAATTTACCCATCGTTCTTTAAACTCCCATGATATTATTTGTTCTGCCATTCAAGCCCTGTCCTGATCTTTTGTTCATTTATTCATTAGGAGTTCTAAATAAGATTTTCTCTCGTTTTTTCCATTCCATTTAGGAAATATGCCTCGAGTGAATTCAAGCAGTCTTATTTTATCGTTGTGTAAGGTCGAATGGGAATTAGAGGTTATTATTTCTACTTCTATGAATTTTCCAAGTCCTTCAACATCATCTAAAGAAAGTGTGATTGGCTGTTCCCACCAGTTCGTACGCCTTTTTGAGACTTCCATTACAATCGAAAATCCTAATTGTTCAAGAATTTTAATGATCTCGGAATGGCTATTTATTCCTGAGGTGATCTCTTCTCGCACTTTCATATCTGTACCCGTTTTTGGGCCTTTATAAGTCAATTCGATTCTTTCATTCTCTCCCTGTGAGAGAATTCGTCGTATACGGAGTGCTTCATCAGTGATATAAAAGTCATTGACGGGACTTTGAAAGTAGGTATCGAATTGTTCAATTTCCTCCTTTGGGGGGCCTATAGTCTGAGTTATATATGCTTTCAGGTCTACATCTACGAAAATATCAGCAATTAGGATTTTTAGTTCTGCTTCCAAACAATCACATCTATGGAGGAGAATAAACTACCCGTATTATTGTATTAATACGTTCGGGTTAGTAGATTTTTTATAGTAGTGCACCCAAACTGAATTGGTACATCCCCTCTACTCATAATAGGAATTAGATTATGTCACCCGTCCTTCGTCGACCAAAAAAAAAACAAGCTAGAGTTTCAATCACTGATTTACCATCCCCTCCCTCTCTAGAAGATGAACTATTTGATGAATCACTACAATATCCTATTCTTTCTCCTCCACCGACATTACCTGAGGAAATATTAACTCGCCCTCCTTTACTTGAAGAACAAGCCCACACTTCTATCGAAACCATTTCGTCAATGTATATTGAGGATGATATCACCTCTGATATTCTCAGAGAATTAGCGGAGAGTGGTTTTGGGTCAGATTTATCTAGTATCCCAGCAAAAAAGCCCGTTGTACTACATATTGAAGAGTTCGCTATAAAGCAGTTCAGAGCTGCGAAAGATGCTTATCTTACTGCTGGTAAAAAACATTTAGAGCTTAATTTTAATGAAAATGCGAGCAGTCTTTATTCTTGTGCAGTGTTATGTGTATTCCTGAGTGAAGATGCTTTTCAGGCAGCTCACTTAATGAAAGAACTCGGGACAAAACTTCCTTCTGAACTAGTAAGAAGTCATATATTTCAAGGCGTAAAATTATTATTGAAAGCGAATCTGCTCAGGGATATTTCCTACTTGAAACAAGCTGAGAAATGGCTTTTTTATGATACAAATCATATGTACAAAGAAGATCAAGAACTCATCTATAGAGCTATTCATGAGTCAAAATTGGCAATAAAAACTCAAACATTTGACGCTTAATCAAGTAGCTAGAATGGAGGATTCTCTTCCAAAAAGTGATTTTATTTGATATAATTCCATGGGGGAATGTTTTCCTTCCTGAATTGCATCAGCTAACCAGTATATTCCTTTGTGGATACCTTCACCAGTTACAGCACTAGTTTTGAATATAGACAGTACTCTACTCATCTTCTTATTTATACCCATGAAATTTGCTAAATCCTCCTCTGTGCAATCCACCAAGTCTATTTTATTTGCGAAAATTGCCAATGGAATATTTTTCAAGTGAGTCATTTTCAACATTCTCCAGAGATAATTTCGACTCTCTGGAAATCGGGCTGGATCACTTAAATCGATTACATATATGAGCCCCTTTGAGTTTTTGGTGTACATTTCCCATAAAGCCCGTCTAAACTGCAATTGGCCTCCTAGATCCCATGCAGAAAAAGTAACATCGCCTATCTGTATCGTTTCAGCGTTCATTCCAATAGTTGGGGTAGTATCAGGAATCCATCTTCCTGTTTTTAATCTCTGGAGCATTGTTGTTTTTCCAGCACGATCTAGTCCTAATACACTAATCTTCGCATTTTTCTTCATCAAGTAAAACACTTCTCCTTATATTTTGCGATTCTGTGTGTCTATCAAATAAAGAATCTAGTATGTCCTCTTATATAATTAACGATTCTAACTATTGGTAAATAATTTAATGAACTGAGTAATCATTTAGAAGGATACTTATGGGGAAGATTTGAACAATTTCAATAATAATGAATTGATGATTATTACAATTGGGACCTGCAAAGATGAAAAAAACGGGAATAGTTTGGTCTGACCAATTCACTAAATACAATTTAGGTGAGGGGCATCCAATGAATGCGAGACGATTGGATATTCCTTATCAATTATATAGAAATCTCGATTTTCATGATAATCAATCTTTTGTTGAGTTTTCCCCTTCTGAAGCTTCAGAAGACGATCTCTTACGCTACCATTCAAAAAACTATATTAAAATGGTCAAATCTCTTTCTAAGGCGGGTGATGGATATTATGGTAGATATGGTCTTGGAACAGGAGATTGCCCTGTGTTTCCTGAAATGCATGAATCTTCTAGCCTTATTGTAGGTGGAACATTAGAGGGAATCAAGCGTATCATGAATAATGATGTTGACCAAGCATTCTCATTAATGGCAGGTTTACATCATGCCTTTGAAGAACGAGCTGCAGGATTCTGTTATTATAATGATGCTGTTATCGCAATCAATTACCTTCAAGAGGAACACGGGATTGAGCGAGTTCTTTATATCGATACAGATGTCCATCATGGAGATGGAGTATTAAATGCCTTCTACTCAAGTAGAAATATGCTAGGAATTTCTTTTCATGAATCACCTCAATTTTTATTTCCAGGCACCGGACTATCCGATGAAATTGGAAAGGGAGAAGGTTTAGGGTATACGATTAACGTACCACTATTCCCAGGAACTTGGGATGAACTCTTTATTGATCTCTTCGAAAAAATTGTTCCCTGTATTTGGAGGGAATATGATCCTGAGTTTATTATTTGGCAATGTGGTGCTGATGGCCATTTTGGTGATATACTAGGCCATTTAAATTTAACCACCAATTTATATAACTTTCTTGGAAAAAGAATTGCAGAATTAAGTGATAATTGCTCTGCGAATGGACGATTACTATTACTAGGAGGAGGTGGATATAATCCTGATTCTGTTGCTCGTGTGTGGATGGCAACATTAGCTGGAATTAGTGGAATCTCTCTCCCTGAAGTATCTCCCCAAGGATGGATTGATTATTGCAAAAAAACCTATCAAATTGATGTGAGTTCAAAATTAAATGATAATAAACTAGACCCGCTAAAGATCGAACGTCACTCATTGATTGAAGAAGCAAATTCGCAATACCTCCAAGTATTAAAGGAAGAATTGCTGGAAGTCGGGGTATGGAATCCCTGTGCTGAAAAAATTTGATTACTTAGGATTCTAAAACAATAAAAAACTCTTAAAATAGAAAACAGCTTTGAGTAAACCCAATTATGATTCGATTTTGATTAAGCAAAGGAAATTAGTTACATGAATGATAAAAAATCAGTTGATATTATCCAAGAGGCCTTATTTTCATCATCAGTATTTAAAGAAGGAGGAGAAAGAACTCTCAATCAATCATATATCCCTGAGATCCTGAATTTCCGTGAAGATCATATTCGGAGAATTTCTCAGAATTTTCGTGAACTCTTTGCTTCAGAAAGAGGTGGGTATTCAGGATTTTCGATAAATCTGGCGATTACCGGATCTGCTGGAATTGGTAAGACAGTAACTAGCCGATATACAGTGGATAGGATACAATCCACTGCAGAGAAATATCATCTCAAACTATACACTGATTACAAGAATTGTTGGACTACACGAACAAAAACTTCTATTCTTAGATCCATCCTACGTGATCAATTTGGTGTGGCAAGTCGAGGATTCAGTGATGAGGAATCGACGGATATTCTCATAAGACGCTTGAACTCCGAACAAGCTTATCTTTTGTTGATTCTTGACGAAGCTAGTGTCTTAAATCAAAAAGATATACGTGGTTTTGTCCACTTATCAGAAGAATTTGGCATGGAACACAGAATTTCACTGATCATGATCAGCCGCCCTACTGAATGGAAAGTGGCTCTTTCATCGATGGTTTCCCAAAGGATTTCAGACGTAATTCACTTTCAACCTTATAACTATGAGGAAACCCGTAAAATTCTTGGGTATCGCTCAGAACTTGCATTCAAATCTTACGCACTATCGGAAGATATAGTCGATATGGTTGCGGAAATATCCGATCAAACAAAAAATTTACGACACGGGATTGAAACTCTTTATCGCGCAGGGAGAGCTGCCGATCAAAAGAGGATAGATGAAATTACACCTGAACTTGTTCGTAGAGCTAAGAACGATGTATATCCCGAAATGCGGGCTGATATTTTAGAAGAACTAAACCCACACGAATTATTTGCAGCTCTCAGTGTTGCTCGGAGACTACATCACAAGGGAATTACAGCAACAACGATTGAACATTCATTTAAAAATTATCGAATCATTTGCGAAGAATGGAATGCTACACCTAATGGGGAAGCAGCATTCAGAAACTACTTATCTACCCTAGAAGCAATAGGTATTTTGGGTAAAGTTACTAAGGGTGTTAAAGGACGAAAAGGAGTACGAGCTCGATTAACGATTCATGATGTTCCTGCTGCAATCCTCATTGAGAGAATAGAAGTTTTTATCGCTAAGCAATTGAAAAACGAGACATAAACTCATCTAGTCTGTTAAAGGAAAAATAGGAGGTATTTTCTACTTAAAATTGAAACAAGGATTGTTACTTCCTTCATATCAACTTCTGCTATATTTGAACTATCTAGAATGAATCTCACAACGCTTAAGGAGAAGTAATTGTACATATAAGAAGATTGTAAGTTTAAACGCAGATTGGAGAAGTAATTTATTTGTAATACGGGAAGGAAGGTCTTTTAACTTAACGCTCAAATAATTCGTTTGTAAAGGGGTTTGTAAAACTGGTCGGATTTCCAACACAAATGAATCAACTTCCTGAACTGTGAAGAATAAGCATTTTTCGTGAAGGAAATTTCCATCAATCCAAATAATTACCTCCCAAGTAGTTGAGGAAAATCACCCCAAGATGATGAGTTTAGGTGGAGAATATTATCACTGATAAACCTGAGAAAATTCAATCCGAAAAAATGGAACTAGAGTTAGAATTAAAGAGAATACTGTTTGAGTTCACTAATAGTTCTATTTCAGTGAAATTTACTAGTCCTTTTACTGGTTTTGAATTTGGAGGGATTAATATCCCATCTACAACAGAAAACAGTAGAATAGATATTCCTTATTTTATTGCTGAAATTTTGCTTAAAGAAAATCTAATTGAAGATTTTAGAAATGATTTTCCTTTGTCCTTACAGGAGCTAACTGCAGCGGTGCGAAAAGAAGTGCGCCATGGGGAAGTTCAACAGCTTCATCCATACTTCTATTCATTGTTCAGTGAGCAGGTTATAAAATCAGACATTAACGATTCACATTATGATGAAATAGAGTTAAAACGTCAAAAAATTCGTATTAAACAATTAATAACCGAAAGACTATCAAAGATTATTAAATTAACCGATAGTAACGATTTTAATCCTCGGAAACTCAATTTAACTGCATCTGAGGTAATACTTATGACAAAAATACATTCTTGGGTTGTAAACTGGAAATCGTTAATTAATCAAGAGGAACGAGGAGTGTAGACAATGAGTTTACCTTTTGATATTAGAGGACGATTTGAATCCTTCATCAATGAATTTGCTGATGAAACAGGCATGCTGCGCTATCGTGAAAAAATACGCGATATGCCTCGAAAAGGACTAAGAAGCCTGCCTATTTCGTACAATGATTTGTTACATCACGATCCCCGATTAGCGAGAGAGATAGTACTCAATCCTGAAGAATGCTTTCACGAGGGAGAAAAAGTTCTCCACGAAATCTTAATGCAAAATGATCCAGATTACTTCGATAAATATCGACAAGCTCATATTCGAATAGATAATTTCACTGACAAAGTCCTTCTCCGTACATTAAAAACTGAACATTTAGGCCAGCTTACGAATTTTGAGGGTATCGTTATAGGTGTAACAGAGACAAAACCATTATTAATTGAAGGGCATTTTAAATGTGCATCGTGTGGCCACCACCAAGTGGAGGAATTTCCAGAAGGAATTTACAGCCCCCCCTATCAATGCGGAGATGAGCATTGTCAAAGAAAAGGTTCCTTGGTCCTTTTACTTGAAGATAGCCTGTTTATTGACTGGCAAAAAATCACTATACAAGAAAAACCTGAAGAGTTACCCCCTGGGCAATTACCCCAAAGCATAATGATTCATGTCCTCGATGATCTCGTAGATCAAGCTCGTCCAGGTGATCGTGTCGAAGTTGTAGGAATTTTGAAAGCACGATCAACTCGAATGCTGAAAAGAGGGCAATTAGCTACCTATAACAAATTCTTTCAAGGAGTTAATATTGTAAAGGAAACAGCGGAATATGTGGATGTTGAAATTACCGAAGAGGATCTTAAACAAATTACGGAATTATCAGAGTCCCCCTATATAATCAAAAAAATACGTGATTCACTGGCTCCATCAATTTATGGACACGATCTAGTTAAGGAGGGTATTGCAGCGCTACTTTTTGGAGGGAGTGAAAAAAAAACACCTGACGGAATGAAAATCCGCGGAGAATCGAATATCCTACTTATTGGTGATCCAGGAGTAGGTAAAAGTCAATTATTAAAATTTGTAACAAAATTGGCACCTAGAGCACTATATACGACAGGAAAAGGAAGTACAGCGGCAGGTTTGACCGCAGCTGTGATTCGCGACCAAGATACGGGAGAAATAACCCTGGAAGCAGGAGCATTAGTACTTGCAGATCAAGGGATTGCTATGGTAGATGAATTCGATAAAATGCGTCCTGAAGACCGTACGGCGATTCACGAAGCGATGGAACAGCATACGATAAGTATAGCCAAAGCAGGTATTGTAGCCACCTTGAATGCACGAACCTCAATATTAGCAGCAGCTAATCCACGAAGAGGACGTTGGAATCCTTTTAAAGCTACTGCAGAAAATTTAAATCTCCCTCCGACCATCTTGTCACGTTTTGATTTAATTTTTGTTCTTGAAGACAAACCTGATTTGAAAGAGGATCATGATAAAGCATCTCATATCTTGAAACTTCATAAACTCCAAACTCTCCCAGTTGATCCTCCAATTGACCAGACTCTTTTACGAAAATATATTGCACATGCTCGTAGGACTAAGCATCCGAAACTCACCGATGAAGCTGAAGCCCGATTACTGGAATATTATACTGATCTAAGGGCTTCAAGTGGAAAGATCGAAGAAGGCAGACCAGATCCAATCGCTATTACTCCACGTCAACTCGAGGCTTTGGTAAGGTTATCAGAAGCTCGTGCTAAAATGCGGTTGAGCGAAGAGGTCACTTATGAGGATGCCTCGGGAGCTGTAAATCTCATGAATGCAACACTAGAGAAATTGGCCAAGGATGCTGAAACTGGGAAACTAGACATCGATAAATACTCCTCTGGGATAAGCGATCAAAGTCGAAGAAGATTGGATCGGATTGATGCATTAATTGATCATATGTTAAAAGAATCAGAAAATGAGCCTGTACCAATCACAGCAATCATTGAGCAAGCAGTAGAGGATGGTTTAGATCGAAATCAAGTAGAACAAGCTCTAGCTAAAATGATTCGAATAGGGAAATTGTTTGAACCCCAACCAGGTCGGGTTCAGAAGATCTAATAATCTGATTATTTGGGGTACCAATGAATATTGAAACATTACCGATAAATTCGGGAATCAAAAAAATAATCATTGAATCTGACGGTATAAGCGAGTTATATCCCCCCCAAGAAGCTGCTATAAAACAAGGATTATTAGAGGGAAAAAATCTCGTAATTTCTATACCCACTGCGGCTGGGAAAACATTGCTTGCAGAAATTGCCGCATTACAACATATCATGGAAAATCAAGGGAAAGTTGTTTATTTATGTCCCTTACGTGCGCTTGCGAGTGAAAAGTTTCGAAATTTTAAGCGGTTTCAAAGTTTAGGTGTAAGTGTCGCAATAACGTCAGGGGATTACGATTCAAAGGACCATTATCTTCCTCGTTATGATATCATTGTCTCAACAAATGAGAAATTTGATGCACTTCTACGCCATCAAGTAAGTTGGGTTGAGGATGAGGTAAGTCTTGTTATTGTTGATGAGTGCCACCTATTAAACGATCAACATCGTGGTCCTACACTCGAAATTCTTTTAGCTCGATTATTACTTAGAAATACACAATTACAGATTGTAGCTTTAAGTGCAACTGTTGGAAATAGTGAAGAACTAGCTGAGTGGTTGAAAGCTGAATTAGTGCAAAGTGATTGGCGACCAGTTCCATTAAAGGAAGGTGTCTTTTATGATAATTATGTAACCTATTCAGATTTCACCACCCGTGACGTCATATACAGGCAAAAAGAACCTCTTCTCAATCTTACTCTCGATTCCTTCCATTCAGAAGAACAAGTACTTATTTTTACTCCTTCCCGTAGATCAGCGGTTACGACCGCAAATAAGATCGGAGATAGGATAGAACCTTTACTCGGTCCTCATGAAAAAAAAACCTTATCCGAAAGAGCCGTATCCTTAACTACTAACTTATCGGACCCATTATCCAAGCAGTTAGTAGCTTGTGTAAAAAAAGGGGCTGCATTTCATCATGCTGGGTTAAATTCCAACCAACGTATGATTATTGAAGATTCATTTAAAGAAGGAATCATTAAAGTATTATGTGCTACTCCTACTTTGGCTTCTGGAATAAACGTACCAGCCAAACGTGTTATTATTTCTAGTGTTTATCGATATTCAGTAGAACGGGGTTCATATCCTATTATGACGTTAGAGTACAAACAGATGAGTGGTCGTGCAGGGCGTCCTCAATATGATACAGAGGGAGAAGCTATTTTAATTGCAAAACAACCTCATTCTGTTAGATGGCTCATGGATCGATATATTTTAAAGGACTCTGAAGCAGTTTATTCTAAGTTAGCGGCGATGCCAGCATTAAGACGAAGCATTCTGGGACTCATTGCCTCGAAAGTTATTCCTGATATTGATGAATTGCTGAGTTTTTTCGAAAAGACATTCTATGGATTTCAATATGAAGCTGTCCTCTTGGAGGGGAAAATTCGAGAGGTAATTGACATGTTAATAGTCTGGGAAATGATTGATCCATTAGATGCAGGTGAGACCCTGAGAGCCACTCAATATGGAGTTCGTGTAAGCCAGCTGTATCTTGATCCTGAGACTGCAGCAAATATTGTTGAAGGACTGAAAACTGTAATAGAGAACGGATCCTCTAAAATTCATCCGTTGGCTTTTTTTGATTTATTGGTGGGTACTCCAGACATGGTTACATTAATGTTTGGAAAGGCAAACCAAGGTGTTACTGAAAGAAGATTTGATAAATTTGCCACACGCTTAATAAAATCCGCTCCAACAAAAGATGATATAGAATATGATTTTCGTCTACGTGATTTTTATACCGCCTTATTTTTATGGGATTGGGTCAATGAATTACCCATAGAAAAGTTAATTATTCGATATAAAATTGGATCTGGTGACGTTCACCGAATTACTGATACTGCTACTTGGTTAACAGCTGCAATAAGTGAAATTGCCTCTATTTTTGCTAAAAACAATCCTCGATACCTTTTCATTGCAAAAAAATCCGAGTCCTTATCAGAAAGAGTGAAATATGGCATTAAAAGCGATGCAGTAAGCTTAACAACAATAAAGGGTATAGGACGAAAGAGAGCTCGAATTTTGCTTGATCATGGGATTCGAAACACTATACAATTAGCGGATTTGAATCAGTCGAAGTTAGCAAATATTCCTGGTTTTGGAATTGAGCTAGCAAAAACTATATTAGAAGAAACTAAGAAGACTCAAGAATCAGAACAGGATAGGCAATTGCAAAATACTGGTATATCTGATTTTTTCCTTTGATTTTATGTTTATGACCTTTTTTAGACCGATGTCGTCAAACGGCTCAGTACTTCGTATCACCCCCTTGAAAACGCCTTCTGTCCTCTAAAAAGCGCTTGATGCCACGAAGTGAGGATGAATTCACAGAAATCGTTTGCTGAATA
>DXJL01000089.1 GCA_019057635.1 Candidatus Heimdallarchaeota archaeon | reverse complement strand
TATCATGCTATGGGTTGGTCTTTCCTTCTAATACCTGAGATTTTTTGAAAAAATTTTTTTCCAAAAAAGACAATCTCATAAATTCCAAAGAGAATAATCAAACCCCATAGTGTGAGAACTGCTCCTAATGAAAATCCTCCTATAAAACTATAAGGGAGATATAAGAGAGGATGAGTTTCACTTTCATAAGCAGTTCCTGCATTCGTTGCAACGATATTAACGATTGTATTCAGTAATCCACTAATTACACCAATTACACAGAGAATCCGAAATAAATAATACCAATAACGTTGTTCCAAGGAGGATTCAAATTGATTTTCGGGTCGTTTCCAGTTTCCCACAGTAACCACATCGCTTGATTGAATCTGATTGATTCTTTAAAAATCACATCGATTTCTCTCTATCACGTTATTTTTCATAAAGCATTCGCCCGTTAACTATCTTTTTTTTGGAGATTATAATCTTCAGGACTAATGATTAAGGCTAACCAAGGCTCAAGTACTTCTCGAGTAATCCGATTCCTTCGATCTGAAGCCTCTTTACCAGCCTCAGTCATCTTAATGCTTTTTCTTTTCTTATCTCCCTGATAATTATCAGGAAAACGAGTTTATAATCATCAAATGTCAAGTATTTACAATTCGTTATATTATAAATTTAAAAAAGAAAAATGATGAAAAAAAAAGGAAAAAAGATTCCCTTTAATTCTTCTTACGTTGGTTGATCGCAGCAATTCCCATTAAGGAAATTAAGAGAAAGACCGCTTCAAAACCAGGTGTGCTTCCATCATCAGTTGTAGTCGTCTCATCGGTAGTGGTTGTAACTTCAGGTTCCGTTGTAGTATCTGTAGGATCAGAAGAACCTAAAAGTCTAATTTCGGAAACAGTTCCGAAACCCATCATTTGAATCCAGAAGCCTTTAAGATGGAATTCATCAATTATTCCATTTGTGCGGTCCCAAAGCATTTTGAGTAAGGGACCACCCATGGTTGAACCAGATTGATAACCAAAGTGTGTAGCATTGTTAGTTACTATGTACTCTTTGTAGGTGTAGTAAAGCTGATTATGCTTCCATTCACGTGATTTAACATAACCCATTAACATTGTTTCATTCGAACTAACATCACCAAAGACGAATTTTCCGTACACCGATGTCCCCATCATGGATGTATTGATTGTGGTAATCTCAATATAGAAAACATCACCCTGAGAGATTTGGGAGTCTGGAGCATCTGGATATGCATATGATCCATCTGTAATCGGATTACCTTCAGAATCTTTAATCGTACCCCACTCTAGCCATATTTTATCTCCTACAGACGCACCATAATCGGCAACAGATTCATATCGTTCGATTAAAATTTCACTGAGTGTACCAAAACCCATCATTTGGATCCACATTCCAGTCATTTCCCATTCTAACATTGCACCATCAGTAGCATCCCATTTGAAGCGTAAGATTCCGCCCATCATGGTAGTGTTGTATTGGAAGTAATCATCTTCAACATAATCGACTGTATAACCTTTACTTTCGTAGTCACTTTGCCAATAAGTCCAATTGTATTCACTGGAGTTCATTGCTTTGAAATAACCCTTGAGGGTTACATTTGGTGTTGATGATCCATCCGCGAATGAGAAAATTCCATATGTGTAAGGAGAGGTTTCTTGTGTAGTTGTATTAATTACAGTCATATTTATCTCTGTTATATCGATGTAAAAATGATCTCCTTCTGATATGTTAGAACCAGGGGCATCTGGATAGGAATAGCTAGCATCCGTAACAGGATTTTCTTCACTATCTTTTAAGGAAGCCCACACATATTCAAATTGATCTCCAACTTCCACATTAAAGTGACCCTCATGGGCAACCGCAGCTAATGCAGTATTGCTCCAAGCTAATGGTACACTTGCTAATAAGAAGCTGAGAATAAGAATTACATTTCTTTTCTTCATTAAAAAAACCAACCGTTTCTATTTTATTGAAATCAATTCCATATTAGGAATTTAACTCGAGTTGTTATTTTTTCTAGTAGGATTAAAAGTGTATTGATATCTCATCTCATTATTCTTGGTCAAGAGAAATATACCCTTTTTTCTTTAGGTTTAAAAGAAAGGTTGCTAAGCTTGACCGAACACTGTTTGTATCTTGCTCTGCATCTTCGATTAACTTTTTCTCAATTGTTCTTACAGAATGAGTTCCATCACATAAATTCCAGACAAATTGGCCAATTTCGTCTATGACTATTACTTTTTTTTCCCGATCATGATCACTAATAAACTTTTTTCCGGGTTCCCAGTATCCTACAATAATATTAGCAAGTTTTTTTGGATACAAATGATTTAATTGAACATTATCACTCGGTAAAAGGGCAGTTCCTAATTTTTGCTGATTATTATCAACCATTCTACATTCCCAATAATTGAGTTTATTTGAAGCGTGATATAATATAGGATTTCAACCTTGGATAGATCTTTCAATTTTGTGATAAATATTGGGTTTGGGAAAAAGGAGGTGGGGAGAGTATTACCCTAAGAAGTTAGGCTCAATTATTGGACCTGTTTTCTTTTATAAAAAAGAATCACGATGAGACTAAATCCAAAAATAGCGAAAGGAAAGGCAAAACCAGGAGTAGTCTCCTCAACATATTCACCAAAGATAGACAAGGAGCCCCAAGTCTGTTGATCAGTGAAGTTCGCGTCTGATGGCCAGTCTACAAAAGGGCCTCCTTCAGGATCAGCTTCAGGGTCATTTGTTATTGATTCATAGAGCGTAGTAGTGAATCCAACGGTTAGAGGAAGAGTTGGAGCTACTACTTCATCAGGAAAATTAGGATTGAAGCTTGTTAATGGAATTTTAAACGAGAACATTTCGTGGGGGGTGGCTTCATTCCATGATTCTTGGAAAAAGCCCCATAACTGTAAAGGTGGAATTAATCCTTGTGGTGGCATGTTGTGACAATATGAAACATCAAACCCATGGGCTTCGCCATCCTCTTCATCTATACTAGCATTAAACAAAACCTGTTGGCTAAAGTAAACATGGCTTTCACCGAACGTGGTGAAGAAATACATATCTGTGTTAGAAGTATTTGCTTTGTCATGTGTCGTATCAAAAGCAATTTGAGCATAATCCAATCTTGTTTGTTCTTGAACATAAATTGAATCGGCAAGGACGTAAAGGAAAGTATTATCGTGAGCGAGATACAGTATTCCTCCTTCAAGAGTTCTGTTCTCATAATCACTACCTGGTTCCCCAGGATTAGATATTAGTGAAATTTTTGTCACATCTTCATGCTCCCAATCTGCTTGTTTGATATTTCCGACTGTAATGGAATGGTTTATTGGGTAAAGATCGTAATGGGTCACTTCATCCTGTGTATTAGCTGAAATATCTGCAGAAGCCGATGGTATTCCAATTACTATTACTGATAAGACCAAAATCATGGTAAAAATAAATTTTCTCACTTCTTTCGAATCTCCATTTTTTATAGGTTTTTAATTCAACAATCTTCTTTTGAAGAGGACTATGGATAACTAAACATCCATATTTCGCATATAACTTTAAAGATTCGTGATTCATATTTTTCGATTCTGATATATCAGGAGTTGTTATATTGTTATATAAAAATGGATAAATGGTCTTTAGGTCTTCCTAAATAACTGTTCTGAGATGATAATCCTAATGAGTGTCGATTATTCAGACTTAAATAACAATAGATTAGTAGTATCTGCTGATAATGAAACAATTACTTATACTCGAAAAGGCTTACCACCATCTATTTTTGATTTCTTGATCGATTACAGACTAAGGGCAATTAAAGTAATGGTAGGAGAACAAGAAGATAAAGATAATGTTTCAGTTACTGCATCAATGTTACATTCTCCTCCCATGGCAACAAGAGGATCTCCTGGTTTTTTTCCTGTAAATAGCGCCGCTAAAGGTATTGGGTTTGTACCAAAACAAAAATACTTGAAAAAATGGGTTGAAACTTATGAATCCTTAATCAATGAAGCAATAGAAAAAGGTGAAGACACGAATAGAGAAGCGCGTTTAGCTGCCCTTTTAAGTTTTTATGCCTCAAATGAAGAAATTGATCCGAGCGTTTTAGGAACGATCGAGCTATTCGGATTAAGATCTTGGCGAAACATGCAACTTGAACCTAGAGTGTCGATTTTGTACAATGCTAATTATAGAGCTAGTTCTGGTCGCCCAAGATATATTTCCTTTGAAGTACGAGGGATTATAGAAATTATTTCAAAGAACAGTCTTCGTTGGAGATGGCAACGGAATATCCATGATATATTTCACGTTCGAGATGCACAAGAACGACGATCTGGTGATTGGCCAGTAGCAGTATTAAATATTCATGTAACAGAAGTTATTGATAAGAGACCTTTTGCTACAGCTAGTCAGGAGATTATCGAATAAATTTCATTCTTTATATTCTAGGAGTTTGATGAATCAATTATGGAAAATCTTCTTTCCAATATAGTGGACTTAGCACTTCAACATAATAGTACATATGCAGATTGTCGTTATGTAAAGGATAATTATGAACTCCTTGAGGCGAGAAACGGATCTCCTTTCAGAATATCTGATTCATGCCGGTCTGGTATTGGTATTCGAGTATTACTTGATGGTGCTTGGGGATTTGCTTCAACAAATGATCTTAAAAGAGCAGCATTAGAAAAAAGTCTTAAAACTGCCATTAAAATTGCCAAAGTAACTGCGGAAAATACAAAAACTAAGAAGGAGCTGTGTTCAGAGAAAATTTACCAGGAT
>DXJL01000088.1 GCA_019057635.1 Candidatus Heimdallarchaeota archaeon | reverse complement strand
TGGAGGGCAAGAAATTGTTTATGAATTGTGTTCTACCCCTTGGAATTTTATTAATAAGGAAAATTCTTCGGAAAGTGTTGAGCTTCAACTAAATCGTTATCTTGCAGTCTTTGCATTAGGATTAATGATCAAAGGTGTTCCCTCAATCTATATTAATGGATTATTGGGGGTTAGTAATAACAAGAATCCTCTAGATGAGAATCGATCAATAAATAGAGAAATTCTTTGGGAGAAGGAGATAACTTCCACACTACAGAATGACGGATCACAAATGTTCAGAGTATTGGATAAAATATTGGAATTAATTTCAATACGTAAGAGAGAATCGGCGTTTGATCTAGATGGATCTTTTGAAGTCTTAGCTCTTAATGAAAGTGTCGTATCAGTGCTTTTGTCATCTTCTACCCCTACAGATAAAATTATTGCTCTAGTAAATGTATCCGATTCTGATAAATCTTTCGTTGTTGATTGTTCTCAATTAGGATTGCATACATCTGTTTTGACAGATTTAATCACTAATCAAACGTACAATATTCCTGCTCACGGAGAAGAACTTGGAATTACCTTATCCCCTTATCAAATAAGTTGGCTCCGATAAAAACTGTTCCTAGGCTGATATAAATTGAAAAAACCAGTAATTGTTGTTCCTTCTTATTGGTCTCAAGGACCAATAACAGAGACTGATGTTGTATATGACCACCCAACAGATCTGCTAAATTCCTGTGAAACCCTCTCGAAAACTTTGAAGTCATTTGAGAAAATCACTGGTAAGTTTGATGTATTAGTGATAGGTTGTCCCACTAGAACTTCAATAGGAAAAGACATGGACAGATCAGTATTAGAACTAATCGAGAGCTCTACCCCTTCGTATCGAATTAATTATTTTGGTTCTAAGGAATACAGTATTCTAAAATCGTTTATTGAGGAAAAACTCTCATTAAATTCAGCAAAGTTGATATCAAATAAAGGATATGGAAATGTTCGAAATCTGTGTTTACTTCTTCCCCATATACTTGATTACAATATTGTTCTTCTCATTGATGATGATGAAATAGTTACAGATCATTTGTTTTTGCAAACTGCCACTGAGTTCATTGGTTCTCAAGTGAAGAATAAGATTTTAGGTGTGGTTGCGGGGTACTATGTGAATGCTGATGGGTCGATTTTTCTTGATGAATCACAAACTCTCTGGTGGAATCTTGTTTGGGAAAAGGAAAAATTGATGAATGAGGCTTTTCGGATTATCACTGACTCTAAATCTGAACGTTTAGTTGATACACCGTTTGCCCTAGGTGGAAATCTGGTCATCCATAGGAAATGTTGGGAACAAGTACCATTCGACCCCTTAATTGCGAGAGGAGAAGATATGGATTACTTGCGTAGCGTTAAATATTTTGGTTTTGAAGCAAAACTAGATCGATCGCTTTCGATAAAACATGAGCCTCCAAATGTTTCTACATCATATAAAATCAAATTTCGGCAGGATATCCATCGCTTTCTATATTCTAAATATAAGCTCGAGCATATGAAGGTTGATCCATCCGAATTCGATCCCTATCCAGGATACTTTCTTCGTCAAACCGAGGGAAAAATCATACTGACCGAGCTTCTCTACAACATTTTCCAAAACAAGGAAGCATTAGTTGAGTTAGAGGATGTTACTCAATTTTTAGACCATATGAAGGATATTGATTTTTATTTCAAAGAGATACATGAGGAATGTCGTAATACAAGTGAGAAGTATTTCGAGTTCCAGAAGAATTGGAAAACTTTAATGGTAAATCTAACCTCACTAAAGATTCCATCAGATATAGCAGCAAAAATCTAAACACAGGAAGTTTCTCTTATCCGTAAATTAAATAAGAGAATTTTGTTACTCGGAAGAACAACAAATTTTGGTTGAATAAGAAAAGAATTAGAATAATGATATATGTTAAGTTAACTGGATCGATAGCGGAAATTGCATTCTGAAATATGATTAATGAAGCTGATTCTAAAAACCAATAGCCCGTAACGAGTGTACCCAGAATCAAGTGGATAGCAATCCGTTTATTGAATAGGATAGCATTGATATTCTTCTCCCTCAGTATTATTTTCCAGTAGAAAATTATCCATATAACCAATAAGGAATAAAAGAGTAACCATGACGCACTTACTAAAGTAGAAAACAGAATGAAGATTCCAGGAGATACTAATGGGGTAGGAGGGAGAAGAATCTTGATTCCGAGGAGAATGCTAATAATTAAATTTACTCTACCCTAAATGATGAGATCAGACACAGAGTAGTCTTTTAAGTCGAGTACGGGTGGATGAGCTCCTAGAATGCGGTATAATCCGAATGTGAAACCACTGAATCCTAGTAATAATCCCCATTGCATGATATATTGTAAGAATGCCATTAAGGGGGGTGCTATAATTATAAATCTCAATAGAATCAGGGAGAGGCGATAGATCTCGGTCAATAAAAGAAGACTCGAACTCAAGTAAATTGTAAGTCGAATCCAAGCAATATTACTTCTCATTATGCTGGCTTGATACTCAATTCTAATTATAAGTTTCTGTTGGAGCGATTATTATAAAGGTAAGATTCTTGGAATCTATCATAATACAATTAAGAAACTCCCTTTTTTCTAATCGTCCAAGTCAATCCACGTATGAATTTCTAAATGAGCTTTATTTATAACCTGACTATTAAATCAGAGGGCAACTCAAGTCGAAATTCATTTCCTCTCCCGTCTGATGGAGTAATGACTAGTTTTCCTTTATAATACTGAGCAATGACTGAGGCGAGCGTTAATCCACTGTAATGCCCTAAGCTCTCCCACTCTTCTGTAACTGCTTGTGAAATCCGATCACATAAATCAATCGGTAAAGGATCAGTATCTTGATCTATAATCTTGAGAATGAATTTCGATTCCTCAAAAATCCAGCTACAAGAGACGGTTGCTCCTTGGATTGTTGATTTAGAGATATATTCAAGTATTTCTGAAAGTAGGTCTTCAAAATTATCATCGATTAAGATGTATATTCCTAAATCCTCACATAAAATATTTACAGAAACCCCATACATTGATGCGGTTTCACGTATCGTTCTCCACAGTGATCTTTGTTTAAAAGAGGTAATATTCGAATTAAAATCCGATTGCAAAACAGAATAGATTTTATCCACCCTATCTATTGTTTGTGAAGCTCGGTGACATACGGTGATAATTTTCTGGAGATCTTTCTCTGTTTTAACATCATTACTACGCCCCATTAACTCCAAAGCAAACGTTATCTTTTGTAAATCATTTTTAATAAAATGGGATTGCATGGTATGATATAACTCTTCTTCTCTTTTTACATTTTTCAATTTTTCTTCTACTACCAATCTTTCAGTCATATCAGTAGATACACATAGTACTCCATTGAATTTATTGTCCTCTGTAAAGAGAGGTGTGGCGGTAATTTTGACTGGAACCTTTTCACCGTCTTTTGTTTTCATAAAGGATTCATATGTACTAGACATACCTAGGGGACGCTTTTCAGTTTCTCGGATGGACTTTTCCAATGATTCATCAGGAGTAAATACCGTCCAATGTTTACCTAGAATTTCTTCTTCTGAGGATCCAATCATTTCAACTCCCTTTGGATTTACAAATGTTATATCTCCTTTATGATCCTCGAGAAAGACTGCTTCTTCCATCTTTTCGACTAACATTCTATATTTTTCTTCACTGGTGTTTAGAGCCCCTTCAATTGATATTCGGTCTGTAATATCAATCGAAGTGTTACAAAGAGCATAAATTTCGTCGTTTTCATTTTTCAGGGGGAACTTAGTAGCGAGATAAGATCGCCCTGTTGTTCGTCCGACCTCCTCAAATTGCATGGACTCCCCCCTCGCCAAAACCAATTTTTCGTGATCACTCCATAATTCATAATCTAGATCTTTAAATAGATCATTAGAGGTTTTTCCTAGCGCATTCTGTTGTTTCAATCCAGTTCGTTCACACCAGACCTTATTCACAAGTAAATATTTTCCTTCTAAATCCCGTATATACACAGCATTAGGTGAATTATCAAACATATCCTGTAGTTGCTGTTTAGTCCTGCTAACAGCTTTTTCGGCCTTTACACGATCTGTAATATCGCTTGAAATTATACCTAATCCATTCCCAACTTTAAATGCTCTTACAGATAAATTTCGTTTACCAAATTTTGGATCAGCAATAAAGTTGTCAATCTGCACAGGTATGCCTGTTTTGAGGCATTTCTGATATTCTAAATATCGTTCGCTAGCTGATAGGTCTGGAACTAGTTCAGTAATATGTTTATTGATGAGATCTCCTTTCATAGTTCCTTCTGGGAATCTATTTATTCCTGCTTTGTTGGTATCTATTAACCGGAGATCAGAGTCGAAAAGAAAATAACCATCTGGAGATGCTTCTAAAAACGAGGTAATTCTTTGTTCAAGAAGTTGTCTTTCCGAAATATCTCGAACTATAATAAGATCAGCGTTCGTCCCTTGAAATTTGATAAGTTTTGCATTGATTTCTACGACTACTGGTTCACCATCACTTCTCTTCAGGAAAATCTCATATAGTGAAGGAACTAATTCACCTGCCATCCTTTTCTGATATCGTTCACGTACAATAGGAAGGACTAATGGATGAATGTAATCAACAAATGGAGAATTTAATGCATCAACAACTTTAAATCCAATCATGGACTCTAACCGTTGATTTGCATATTTTATTAATCCATCTTGAACAATGACAATTCCATCATTAGCTTCTTCTGATATTGATCGAAATTTTACTAATTCCTTATTAAGCGTGGATATCATTACCTCTAATTCTTTAATTCGAAACCTAGAATCTTTCAACTCTTTTATGAGGTTAGCTTGAGATTTATTTATGTCATACATTGCGCTAATGGTCCTATGGTGAATCAAGTGTGAGAATTCTAGAAAAAGTTCTGGTATGAAATTCTCTAGAGTGGTTTCTAAAAAACGCTTCTGAATTATCAACGTATAGCAACTGAAAATTAAGTGTAAAAGATTCTGTTGTCCATTTAGCAATTTCTCACGAAAATGTCTCTTCAAAAGTTAATGAGGCAATCATCTCTCTTACATTTGCAGTAGAAATACCAAAATTTTCGTATAACAAACTGAGTCCGCTTTTAACGAAAAGGTTAAGATCCAAAATTTCGCCAGAAGTAATAATTGAAGTGAATTTTTGATCGAATGCGGTTGAAAAACGTTCAATAGAATCTCTAAGATACGAATTGGCTTGAGGGGTGAGAATTAAAGCAATAAACGATTGCTTTGTCTCAAGCATTAACCTATATTTGTTTTTCATGAGTACTTCAGCGATTGGAGAGGAGGATTTAATGGATTCAGACATCAGCATTGTTATCGCAACGACAGCTCCAGAAAACAACGTTTCATTGATATAATGGACGTTTTCCTTGAAGTCATAATGAAATAGAGGAATTCCATTCAAGTTTGTTACAAGTATCTTGTCTGCTTTTCGGCGATTGTAGTGACTATAATGTCTTACACTGCCAAAAGGGTACGTTAACACGGCAAATCCTAAGAAGGTTATCCCTCTTACCACTGACTCGGTGAGGAATGATGATGGAAATGTAAATAGTAAAAATACTAAAGATATAGTAAGAGGTGCAAATGCAATAATTGATACACTAACAATCATAGTTATTAATTGTCCTCTTTGGGTAATCCAAACATCTGTAAGACTTTTATATAAGGTAGAAATTATAAGAATGCCTAAAATACACGAAAACAAGCCTAGAAACAAGATTGACGGAGAATCAAGACTCTGAAAGTACAATTGCCCTTCGTCCACCCAAATAGCTTGAGGTGTTGCGAATAGTACGAAAATCCCTGCTACGGTCGTTAGAATCGTGCTCAGCATTTGTTGTTGAGTAAATAACGTCTCATGTTCAAAATATTCGAAGAATAATAGTAAGAAATACATAGATATTATGGAGCTCAATAAATTAAGGGTTTCAACGTATTGGAATAAATTAAGATTTGCTTGTGACATAAACATGCTACTAATATTTAACCCATTAGAAACAAGGTCTGCTGTCAGAGCGAAGAGGAGTACAATTAAGATTCTGGAGTATTCTGACCTGAAATACTTACGTGTGATAAAATAAATTAGTGATAATTCGAAAACCAGAATTATCATTTGTATAACAAGTGACCAAGTGACTTCAGACGTAAACAAAGGCAATTTTTTCGACCTTTCCGACCTATTTGCTTTCTTAGGACGAGAGCAAGCTGAATTTCATTAATTTAAGACTATTACGTCTAATTGCTATAATAATACTCTCCTAACATTTCACATTATAATAGCTTAGTGATATTGTGAGAGTAGGGCATAAACTTTATAAAGAGTTTATTCATTTGATATAATTAAATATAGTAACTCGCAGTAGGAATAATAAATGAAAGCAGGAGAAGTGTTACGGTTACTAAAAATCTCTAGACCAACCCTATACCGTTATCGTAAAGAAAAAATTATTAAATCACATCAACTTCCGTCAGGGTTCTTTGAATATGATAATGATGATGTTTATGCCATTCTAAATAAAAATGTTAAAAGAAAGACTTATCTTTATGCCCGAGTATCAACTTACAAACAAAAAAATGACTTAAAACAGCAAATAGAACATCTTAAACAATGGGCTTTTATGAATGGTCATATTATTCATGGTATTTATTCAGATATCGCCTCAGGTATTTCTTTTGAAAGAAGAAAAGAGTTTTTTTCGATGCTTGATGAGGTGGTGGATTATCGGGTTGAAAGAGTTATTATCACCTACAAAGACCGACTATCAAGAGTAGGATTTGAATTGTTTAATCATCTCTTTCAAAAATACGGGACTGAAATTGTTGTTATTTCCGAGGTGGGTAATCCAAAATTAGATTCAGAGGAAGTGTTTGAAGAAATTATTGCCCTCTTACATCACTACTCTATGAAACTCTCCAGTAAAAGACGTAAAAGAAGTATTGAAGTGAAGATAGACCAGTGATTGTCACTCGAACAGAGCAGATATGGTTAAAACCCTCTGAAAACCTATCTAGGCTGTGTCATTTATCAAAGAACCTCTTTAACGACGGAAACTATCTTATTCGTCAGGAGTTTTTCAATAACAACAAATGGAGTCGCTATCATTCCTTGTACCATTTAATCAAATTATCTGAAAATTATCAACAGCTACCAGCTCAGACTGCCCAACAGGTTTTAAAAATCCTTGATAGAAGCTGGACATCCTTTTTTAGAGCCATCAAGGTTTGGAAAAAGGACAAAAGTAAATTCTTGGGTAGACCTAAGCTTCCAAACTATAAACCCAAGAATGGGGAATTTATACTGGTTTTTACCAATCAACAGGTGAAAATAAAAGATAAAGTTCTCAAATTTCCTAAGAAAGTGGGGTTAGAAGTAAAAACAAGACTGTCTGACACTACCAACATTAGAGAAGTACGGATTATTCCGAAAGGGATAGGATATGTGGTAGAAATTGTCTATCGGAAAGATTTTGTTCCTAAATCGTTAAACAAAGATAATATTCTTGCGATTGATTTAGGGGTTAGTAACCTCATAACTGCGGTAAATAACAACGGGCTTAAACCATTTGTTGTTAAGGGTGGGGTCGTGAAATCTATGAATCAATACTATAACAAAGAACGGGCACGTATTCAATCAATCTATGACCGACAGGGAATAAAAACAGGAAAAACACTGCAAAAACTGACTAAAAAATGCAACAATAAAATCAAAGATTATTTCCATAAATCTAGTAAAGAAATCATTGATTATTGCCTGAATCACGACATTGGAACCGTTGTTATCGGTTATAATCCCGAGTGGAAACAAAGATGTCGTATTGGTAAGAAGAATACTCAAAATTTTGTGTCCATTCCGTACTACAAGCTAGTACAACAGTTGGAATATAAAGCGGAAGAGGATGGTATAACGGTCATTAAACAAGAGGAGAGCCATTCTAGTAAGTGTTCATTTCTAGATAATGAACCTATAGAATACAATAACAATTATTTGGGTAAACGGATTAGTAGAGGATTATTCAAATCCAAAGAAGGCACTATTATTAATGCTGATGTCAATGGTGCTTACAACATTCTGAAGAAAGCATTCCTGAACGCTGTTACAGCTGACAGGATAGAGGATGTAGGGTTACATCCGACACGATGGAGTCTGGCCTCGGTAACGAGCTAGTTAATGACCTCATGTGAATACAAATGACTACATTTGATAACATTTGTGATAACCTAACAACTTATCGATAAGATAAGGATGATTTAATGCCTAGATTCGGCTTTTTAGTAAATTTGAAGAACATTGAGAATGTCAAAAACGTGAAAAATCTCTTGAATATAAAAGACGTTTACGACGGTGGTTATGAGCAGCAGCAATAGAAAAAGCAAGATTGAATGAAATTCACTGAAAGTAATGATTCAAGAATTTAAAAGGCTAAAAATTCCAAATCCTGAGTTGAAAACGCAGTTAATTTTTGCCATGTTAGATGGGTTAAGCCTCCATCTGGCATTGCAGGTCCAATTAGAGCGGAAAACATTCAGTGATGAAGATAATACCATATTAACGGATGAAATTATGCAATTATTTTTTGGAAAACTATGATAATGCAGATACATCTAACTGATCTAAAAATGGTTTTAGGAGGAAAAACATACTCTACTGACAAAATAGATGATGGAATTGAGGTGTTCCGTGCTATAATAGAACTTAGCGAAAGTAATCTACCTCTGAAATAAGATCGTTTAGATTAAGGGCAATGAGGTATATTTGATCCTTTATTTAGATAATTGTAGGTTTGGTTAACCTATGATTGTTTTCGTCAGATACCTTTCATATTTTGATTTGAAATAGATCAGTAAAGATTTTATAACATTCCTTGTTATTCATTTATTCTAAATGTATTGAGGTGTTTCAGCATTTGAGAGAATTTATTATCAAATATACAGGAGTACTTAGGTGGATCTTACTAGTTGGTGTTTTACTCATATTAATTGGTCTTACATATTTTTTGGGTATCTTTAAGATTGATTTCGAGTATTCCCTCTTAGGTGCCCCCGTAAATTCTCTCTATGGAATAACCTATTTAGCCCTTTATGCTTTTGGATTCTACTTAGTAATTTTCGCATTGTTACTTATTTTACCTGCATTAACTAAAAATCAGCGTGAAAAGTTAAAGAAATACCAAAAATTCTTTATTGCATTCGGAATAATTGGCTTGGGGCTTATTTCATATTCACTTTTAATAAATCCCAATATCCTGCCCATACTTGGATCCAACCAGAAATGGTTTGATTATTTCATTCTAGGGATGATAATATCATTTTCGAATTATTTAGTGTTGATGTTTTCCACCGAGAACTTTCAAGAATTATCCAATTATAATCGGGTCTGGTTTTTACTTGTTTGTACTGGTATCATAATAGAATTTCTCTCACTCCTTGCTTATTGGTCATTATTGCGAATTATTCGGATGTCACCTACTTCTTGGGGTGATCTCTATTTCATTGGCATAATATTTCTCTTTATTGGTGGTCTTCCTTTGTTACTCTCCTATAAGCCGACAAATCAGAGAGATTCACTTGTTTTAGGCCATCTCTCCCTTATTCTAATTATATCAGGAATAATAACCTATCTTGCTCCCACCCTTGCCTTAAATGGTGTACTTATATCATTATCAATATTCAAGTATAATCGATACTTTGATTATCTCTTCTTTGGATCATTACTCCTAATCGTGGGAGTAGCTCTGGCATCAACTCTTGAAGGAGTTCATAAGTATCTTCGAAAATCCCGCACACTTTGGGCCCTTGTCCTCATTCTAGGGTTCCTCCAATATTTTTGTTCGATATTATTGGAAATCACTGATACCTATTTTATCGATCTAGGATTAGATTTTCTATTCCTTCAAAGCGCTCATGGCTCACTTTTATTTGGTATGTCCTGGTATGTATTCTTATTTAATGGCCTCATAACTACATTCTCAGCTCTAATTATCGTGAGTTCTCTAATCTTCAAGGATTCGATCCTAACAATTAATACACTGAATTCAGAAGAGGAATAGAATAAATTAAAATTCGTCTCAGTATAGCCCCTTTTAAAATTTCGAAATATAATTTTGAAGAAATTCGGTAATCTGGTTCCAATCACGATATTCTCTTCTCTCGTTCGGGACAATCATTTCTGGATCTTCTTGAGCTGCGGCGCTTAACATCTTCTTATTTATCCAATTAAGATTTGTTGTCTTACTTAAATCATAGACGCCACCAAATGCATCATAGAGAACATGATCTCCAATGTCAAGCCCTACTTCATTGAAAACTTCAATAAGGAGTTTATTAACTGCTCCAGACTTTTTCTCTGGATCAGAGGCCTCTCCTGAACTTAAGTAAATTCCAATGGTTAATTTTTGACCATTGATTGTCATAACTGATTTTTTCAGAAACTTTTTCGCTTCCTTTGTCCATCGACCAATTCGGATCCCAGAACCGAGTAACACACCATCATAAGTTAGAATAGTAGGTATATTCGAATTCTTCGATCGAAGATTAAAAATGTCGACAATGAAGCCCCTATCTTCCAATGTCTGTTTGAATTTTTGTGAAATTTCTTCAGTACTACCAAAACGCGAACCATAGGCAATTAAATTTTTTTGGACATTTCAATGACTTCCTTTAAAGATAATAAGTTGTTTAACCTTATTAATCTCCTTTTTAAAAACTATAGGATTAAGGAGTCTTTATTTCTACATAATATCTAATAGTAAGAAATAAACAACGGATTAGGAAGGATTACGGACATTAAGTTCACTAATCCTATTTAAATCAGATTTTAAATTCCGCTTAAATCCTAATAACAACGTAGCGGATTGACAAATTTTGACCAGTAGTGAAATTTTTGGAATAATTCTTGCTTTCAGCGCTGCCTGTTGTTGGGGATCCGCAGGAGTGCTATATAAAGGTACTATCCAAGCTAAACATTCTCTTTTCCTATCAATAGTTTATCGGGGGATGATAGCGGTCCCATTTCTGGCTTTACTTACAATGTTAACAACTGGCTTTGAAGCATTATCAATTCTCCTTCACCTTGATGTTTTACCAATTCTTCTCTTCTCAAGTCTTTTTGTTACCTTAGGAGATCTGTTCTTTTTTGCTTCTCTGCAGAAAATAGAGGTTTCAAAATCACAACCTGTGGCTTCAATGTATCCTTTGTTCACGATCGTCCTACTCATCTTTTTTGGGGTGGAACAAGTTTCTCTAGTTGTGATAATAGCAACAATAATCTTGATAATAGGGATAGGACTAGTTTCTCAAAAAAATCATTCCTCTCGAGAACCATCCTCATCAAAGGAAGTCAATATTAACAAAGGACTAATGTTATCAATAGTTGCAGCAATTTTCTGGAGTTTCGGGATATTAACCTTAGATCATTTACTTGAAATCCCTGGTGTTGATGTATTTTCGTTGGCAACAATACGATTTGCCATTTTAACGGTACTTATGGCCCTCTCATGGCTAGTCTTTGATAAATATCATTTGGGGTCTATAGATAAGGCAAGATCACATACTCCAATCTCTAGGCGAGATATTTTACTATTCGGTGTCACAGGTATCCTCAGCTGGGGAATAGGAGCAGTAACCTTTTTTACATCCATAGAATTAATAGGCACCTCAAGAGCGACCCCCATATCCTCAATTAATCCTCTAATTGCCGTTATACTGGGAATTATATTTCTTAAGGAAAAGTTTTCTCCATTACAAGCCCTTGGAATACTTCTGGTCTGTTTTGGATCAATTTTAATTTCTATTTTCTGAAAATGAGAATCATTCTCTTTTCTCGAAATGGTCGAAGGTGAATGGTTTACCGTGTCCAGGGAAAATAATGTTTGGGTTACATTGAGATACTTTCTCAATACTAGCGTTTAATTGTTCTTTGCTATCAATAAGAGTCGGTTTGTCAGGTTTCTTGAAATTCATGAAAAGATCCCCACAAAATAAGTTTCCATTAGATGTAAGTACTCCTATGGAACCCTTGGATTGACATGGAAGATGTAGCACTTGAGCATCAAACCCATAAGACGACAAGTCATCCCCCTCATCGAGAAAGAGATCAGGGGTGAATTTTTCAAACTTACCTATTCGAAAAACTATTAATAGAATTTTAAGTATAACTCTGGTGAAAATATTCCTTCTCTTTCTATACCATAACATATCCCCACGCTGAACTGCTTCAGAGTCTTCCATATGCATAGCTATCTTTGAGTGGTAATTGTCGCTGAGATAAACACAATTACCTGAATGATCAAAGTCCTGGTGAGTTAGGATAACAAGTTTAAGATTCTCAGGGTCTACGCCCTCCTTTGTTAGTACCTTATCCAACTCTTTTCGTTTTCTACAGTAACCTGTATCAATTAGTATGTAATCATCCTTTCCATGATCATTTTTGTCAGACAAAGTAATCTCTCTCGTATTCGCTGACCTCTCTCCCTTACAATCTTAAAACGCCTCCTTCCCTTACTTTTTCAACTCCGAGGTGATGACAAAAAATTTTCTTAATTCCTAGGTCATTTCCCCTTGTAACTTCGTTAGACGAGTTACCCGTCAAAGGCAAGAGAAGAATGGCCCAATCTGGTGGAAATTCAGAAGTGTATGGGATGTCGCAAGAAGATCTGATTCAAGTAGTCCCAATGGAAAGCAACAATTCTTTTGTTGCTAGCCTGCCGGATAGTGGATGTGTGACTCATCCTGTCCAGAACTATTTGCTAAATAGTTGTCTGACAAATTTAGTCATGGACAAGGTAACTATTAACGATTCCAAGTTTAATTGGAATTATATGATCTTCATTTTGTGAGGAGTTCATCGATTCAACTCTTTTTACCAGATATAATCGTCCCTACTTCTTCCGCCCAATTACGAATAACCCCCCAATCTCGATTGTCCCCACGATCGCTATAAGATCCGACATATCGCCCTCCTAATGCTTTTCGTGAGGTATATTTGAGATTGTACTTTTCTAAAATATAATCAATCCATCTTTTCTGAAGTTTTTCATATTTTTCCATGTCATTGGCTTTATATGCGTCCCCAGCACCACCCGAAGAAACAAAAACAAAGAGCTTTTTTCCTGCAAGCTTATCCCTGTTATTTTTGAGAAATCTTTTCCCTTCATTCGCCCATCGAAATTTAGCTACACTAACACCGAGAATTACATTCTCGTAAGGCGTAATCTCTGGATTCTTTGTTTTTTTATCTTTAAGATTGACTAAATCTACCTTTATTTCAAATTTATCCTCTATTATACGTATTATTTCTTTTGTTGCTTCTGTTGTTGCACCCCAGCGCGTGGCATACACTAAAATAGTGTTACTCATCAATTATCACTTTCTTCTTCTTAATTCTTCAGTATCAGATCATTGTTGAAATGAAAATTATTCCCCCAAGGAGAACTGAACCGCCTTCTATTGCGATAACTCCTAATTTAGTCGTCTCTAAACCAAGTCCTACTTTTGATGACTTTCCAAAGGGGTGGAGTAATTTTCCCGTATCATTTGGAAAAACATATGTCATTGGGGAAACAATGAAGTCTATCACCCAATGACTGAAAACAAGAAGAGCTATGATGATACTAGAATAAGAATCATGGTTTATTAACATGACAGCTGATCCAGCAAGTACTGACCAGATTAGAGCCATGAATAAACTGTGAGACCACGGTGCTTCCGTCATACGATCAGAGCGTGGTATATCTTCAAAACCCGCAAACATAAAAACAAAGAATAAGAGATCAAGAAGATATGAGCAGAGGACTAGAATTATAACTGGAATATCAGGGACGAGAAGTTTAAATGCTAACCCAATGCCTAAGTGTGCAATACCTGCCATATGATGATCACTTTGTTCTTAAACTTTGACAACAATCGTTTCCGCTAAGATATCTAAACCACGTTGACTCTTTGTTTTTTCTGGGTCAAAC
>DXJL01000008.1 GCA_019057635.1 Candidatus Heimdallarchaeota archaeon | reverse complement strand
GGATTCATCAAAGCAGACAGCGGCAAATGATAGTCCTGCGAATAATCGAACAATCGCCCATAAGAAAGCATTTAGTAATGCGAATATAGCACCAAGTCCTTTAATTTCAAATAAATTTTCTCCCCTTATGGCGTCGCTAGCGAGAATTGTGCCCCAAGTATCTGCACCATCAAAATAAAATCCAAATAACTGGATAAAAAAATAGCAAACAACCGCTATCAGTAATAGAGCTGTGCTATTGGCTGTAATTCGATCAGTAAACTTACCTAATTTTTCTTCAGTACCCATTATTATTACCTCAAAATAGTTTCACAAATTCATACAAAATTCGTGTACACTAGCCAAAGAATATTCACTTAATAAATATTTACCCACGACTACCAGAAAATATAATCACAAACCATAAAATGAACAAAATCTGAAAAAAGAGAAGAAAATTGAGAAATCTAAGGATGAAATTTCTCTCTGAGTTTCTTCCGCTCTTCAGGACTCATATTTTCAAAACGCTCTTTCATCAGTGTACGATCTTCCGTACTCATATTTGCATGTCCATGCATCATTGGACTGCCAGATTCAGGCATTATTGAGGAAGAACTGGAAATAACTGATGAATCAGGAGCTTTTCGAACATCCTTTAACTCTTCAATTCCTTGATGACGATAATAGGTATAATACAACTCAGAATACACGCCATCTTTAGCGAGTAATTCTTCATGGGTACCTAATTCAACAAGAATACCTTTTTCAAATACTGCAATACGATCGACATCACGAATAGTTGTTAAACGATGTGCAATAACAAAAGTTGTTCGTCCTTTAAAAAGTGCCTGTTGAGCGAGTTGTACAAGACTCTCTGAATATGCATCGAGTCTGGAAGTCGCTTCATCTAGTACCAAAATCTTCGGATCAGCCAACATTGTCCTAGCGATGGTAATTATCTGTCTCTGTCCACTGCTTAATCCTTTACCGCTTTCCTGTAACACGGTGTCATAACCATTAGGAAGAGCGTCTATAAAATCATCTGCGCCGATAAGTTTACATAATTCATAAAGCTCACCATCGGAAATCTCCGGATTTCCGTATCGTATATTTTCCAAAACTGTATCAGCGAATAAATACGGTTCTTGGGGAATAAGACCAATTGAGCGTTGTAAGCTATTCAGTGTCACATCCTTGAGATTTTGATTTCCAATAAAGATGTTACCATTTGTCGGATCGTAAAATCGAGTAATGAGAGCGGCTAGTGTAGTCTTACCTGCTCCAGTGTGCCCTACAATGGCAATTTTTTCACCTTGTTTTACAGTAAAAGAGACATTTTCAAGAACTGGAGTATCTTTTACATACTCATAGGCCACATTATCGAATTTCACACTAGTATCCTCCAAGGAAATCTTTGTTGCATCATGTTTTGTTTTAACATTTGGAACTTGCTCTAGTACATCAGTCACTCTGTCCATTGCAGCTAAGCTAGACTGTAATTGAGGGTAAAACATTGATAAATGTAGAATTGGACGGAGAAACCGTTCGACCAAAATTGTCCCAAGATAAATTTCTCCGAAACTGATTGCGTTTGCTGGTAACCAACCTCCGACTATAAGGGTGAATGACACAAGTACCATCGAAACTACTGAAACGGCTGGAAAAAGGAAGTTAAAAAGCGCGCCTAGCTGCTTATAGTAACCATAGGTTTTCATATTCAAGTCATAAAGAATGGAAGACGCCCATTCTTCTCTGTTAAATGACTTTGCAATTGATACTCCTGCAAGACTTTCAGCCATCTGTCCAGACACTTCACCATAACTTTTCCTTGTCTGGTACATGATTCTTCGTCCATAACCTCCTAGGAACCTTGCGAGAAAATAAGCGAACGGAATGGCGAGAAGTGCTATTCCTGCAATGATCCAGGTTGTCATAACTAAAAGGATAAATGTCCCTACAGTTAGAAGGAGCTGTGAACTTACTTGTGTGAACACCGTTAATCCTGTAGTTAATTCATCAGTATCACTCGTCACACGACTAGTGATATTGCCAGACTGCTCTTTTTTATGATATGACATATCAGCTTTGACTAGATGATTGAATACATCTTTTCTGACATCATGTAACATATTTGCTTTAACTCTCGCTAAAATGAAGGTATTAAATGCATTCGCAACCCAAACAAACAGTGAAAGCGCAAGAAATATGACAAACAGAGTAGTCAAAAATTCTATATCAGGGGAAGCCGTTGCTACTGCAGCATCAAGACCCTGACTGATAATTAAAGGAGATATAATTTGACCTAGGGTGGAAACCAGAATAAGTAAACCTGAAAAGAGAACCCAGGGCCAAAACTTTCCTAGATAGACCCAAAGTCTCCCCAATAGCTGTTTCGTTGAACGAGTCTTCTTAGCGGACTCCATCATAAATCTGCCAGGCCCACGACCGTGTGACATTTTAATTACCTCCTACGACCTCTGGTAACGCTTTAAAGATTGTTTTGTACTGTTCTGAAATTTCTAAAAGTTGTTCATGAGTACCTGTAGCTGATATCTCTCCTTTATCGAACAAAATGATAAAATCAGACTCCAAAAGTGTTCGTAAACGCTGAGTAACAACAATAGAGGTCCTATTTTCCATTAATTTATCCAGAGCGCGTCGAAGTAACAGCTCAGTCTTTGAGTCAATGGCTGACACAGAATCGTCAAGTAGCAATACCTTCGGATCAGCTAAAATTGCTCTTGCTATAGCAATTCTTTGCCTCTGGCCACCAGAAAGCTTTGACCCCCGTTCTCCTATTTTCGTATCGAACTGTTCAGGTAGTTTATTAATGAATACATCAGCTTGGGCATTTAGTGCAGCTTCAGTAATTTCCGATTCTGTTGCGTTTTCTTTGGCAAATGCAATATTTTCACGGGCAGATGCAGAAAACAGAAAAACTTCTTGCTCTACCATGGTCACTCCTTTTCTCACATCTTTGGCTGGAATATCAGTCATAGATACACCCCCAATTGTTATTGTACCAGAAGAGGGGTCATATAATCTTAATAGAAGCTTGAGAAATGTAGACTTCCCTGATCCAGGACCACCTATAACAGCAACACGCGAGCCTTTGGGAATCGTGATAGAGATATCTTTCAGGGCATATTTCAAATTTTGTCCATATTGGAAGTCAACATGATCAAATAGAATATCACCATTCCAGTTTGGAAGAATACCTTCTTGTGCCAGATCAGGTACTGGATCTTGCCAAGTCATCTTTTCCCAAATTCTATCTGCATTAGTTTTACCCGCCCTGACATTGAGTATCGACATAGGTAACATGAAATTCATGAATTGAAGAGAAAGTAATATGGCAACCGATGATATAAACTGATCTAATGTGTCTGGATCGTTAGCCAGATTTACCAAGCCTAATCCGAAAATTATAGCTGTTATCGCGATAAGGACAAGCGCTGGCCAAAAGAACGCGGATAAACGGCCCTCTTTAGTAACAATATCAGCATAATTATCGCTCCCTTTGATGAAACGTGAATTTTCGCGATCTTCTTGATTAAAACTACGGACTACTTCTATACCACGAAAGATCTCTTGTGTGTCCCGAGTAACGACAGCTAACCGTTGAGCTAGTTCCTCTCTGATTGGCCCAATTACAGCCGCATACCGAACCACCATGATAAGATAAATTGGAAATCCAATCGCTAAAATTAGAAAATAGGAAAAATTAAAGCTTAGGAAAAAGATCATGGTGAAAAGTAAGCTTAATACTGAGCTAGTCATCATTCGCATGGAGGGATTGACTCCCATTCGCATTTGCGATACTTCATTCATAGCCATCGATAATAAGCTACTGCTGTCAATTGAATCGTGGAATCCCATACTATGATTCTGGACAGTATCGAAAAACTCTTGTCTTGCATCTCGCTCAAATCGAAAAGCTGCAATAGTCCACGCATAATTCGTAATAAATGTGAAAACGAAGTTTAATAATGCGGTACCAATAATAGAAAGACAGATAAGTACGAATCCAGTAGAAAATCCATCATTTTTCAATGTAACGAATGCCATTCCTAGTAGAAGACTTGGAGCTAGTGTTAAGAGAGTACTGATTAAAGAAACCCCTAAACTGAGGATAACTAATCCAGGACTCCGCCAAAAAAAGCTCAAATACCAATGAGTAGCTGACCGATACTTATTAGTAGGAAGTTGTGCCTCGTCTGGTCGTTGATACTCTATTGATGATGATTGTGTAGCATGCATAATAATTCAATCTCATAGATACATTTCTGTTCTTGAACGTAGGTCAACAGGAAACCATTATATAGGTTTCCTTCATATGTGTTAAATGAAGGTATCTGATTTGTCTATGACCGAACAGCAAGATGAGAAGGCCCAGCTGTTAGTAAACACGTGGATTCACAGGTATAGGAGAGGAAGCCTCAGATTCTTTATTTTACATCTTCTTTTACATAAACATAGTAAAAAAAATACTGAACATCAATCCTTCCACGGGTACAAACTCGCAAAAGCAATTCACGAAGAAACTAAAGGTGATTGGAGTCCAAAAACCGCCTCGATCTATCCTATATTAAAAGGGCTTGTGAAAGATAACGTTATCGAACATTCCCCCGATTCGGAACATTTTTCTGAGGACAGTACTCGACCTATTAAGCAATATCGTCTAACTCCTTACGGAATTCTTGTTGCGACGAAACTTGAAGATATGCGCAAAGATATGACCAGACATTTCATTTCTGGACAGGGTGGAGCTCCACGACCTCCGCCACCTATGTTCCGTCTACCAAAGGAGGAGCTTTTTAAAATTCTAAAAAACACGGATGCTGACCATCTGGAAGAATTTCACCAGCACTTTCTCAAAATGCAGACACAAAATCAAGAAATTCTTAAGTTCTTAGATACACTTTTGAAAGAGAAGAAAACTAGGTAGGCATTGATTTACCAATTCAAAATTATAAATACTAAGAGAATCAGTATCAAAGCGGAGAGCAAATCTCTTAAGCGTCTTTTGAAAAATTGCTTTCTCTTAAGACTTTTCTTATCCGAATTTTGGAAGATTTTACTAACTTTACGCTGTTCAAGGTCAACTTCATACATTTTTCTCATCATATCTTCCGACCCTGACATTTTCTCATCATCCTTGAGGTTGTAGATATTCTTTCTGAACGAATGTTATTTTGCTGAACTTGAATTAGGTGTACTTTTCTTGTCAATTTAGAGATTAAAACATCTCCTCATCTACTACCTAAACCACCTGCAATTTCTCCCCCATCTATCACAAAAGTTTGCCCCGTTAAATATTTGGCATCATCTGAAGCCAGAAATGCAAATAATCCTGCAACCTCTTCTGGTTTCCCAAGTCTACCGAGAGGAACTTTCCGCTCAAAATCTTGAATCATTTCGGGTGTGTACTCGGCTTCTTGCATTGGTGTGAGAATAAAACCAGGACATACAGCGTTTACTCTTATTGTGGGAGCTAGTTCTAGTGCTAATGATTTTGTTAGTTCAATTACTCCTGCTTTTGATGCATTGTACGACGCATAAAATGGATATCCCATAATTCCATTTGTTGAACCCATGTTCAAGATCACTCCACCAGAGCCTTCTAACATCATTTTTGCAGCTGCTTGGGCGACTAAAAATACTCCCGTTAGATTGACATCGAGTACTTTTTGCCATTGGGGGAGAGAGATATCTAATACTGGATCTCTAATACTAATTCCGGCATTATTTATTAAAACATCAATACCTCCCATATCTTTTTTTAGTTTATTAAATGTAGAATTAACATCAGAGATGTTAGATACATCTCCCTTCATTGTTTCTGTAATATCAGGGAGTTGAGATTTAATTCTTTTCAAAGCATCTTCATCACGATCGAAAATGGTAACTAATGATTTTTCAGATAGAAATCGTGAAGCAGTTGCTGCACCTATCCCACTCGCCCCTCCGGTGATTAAAACTCTTTTATTCTTCAATCCTTCCATGGTAGATCCCTTAAAAATAGAATTTGGGAAAGCAATTTATACACATACTCTCATTTTAACTTCTACGCAATCGAAATATTTGTAAATTGCTTATTATTCTTAACTTTAATAATAATAGTTTGATCTATGAGAGGTTTTTTTGAGGCTCATATCGTGAATAATCAGAATATTAATTCTAATAATCTTCTTTCGTTAAAGAAAAGAGTTGCCGTGATTACTGGAGGAGCAGCTGGTATTGGACTTGCAACAACAAAATTATTGGCAGAAATGGGTGCAACAATTGCATTGTTGGATGTCAATGAAAGTCGTGGACATGAGGCCATAGCGGAAATTAAACAACTTGGAGGGCAAGCTAAATTCTATCTTTGTGATGTAACTAATGCTGCAAAATGCAAAAAAACTGTAGAGGCCATTATTAGAGATTTTGAAAAAATCGATATATTATTTAACAATGCTGGCGCAATCGTGAGAAAAAATTCGGTAGATATATCTGAAAACGAGTGGGATTTAGTCATCAATGTTAATTTAAAATCAATATATTTACTTTCTAATCTTATAATTCCTATTATGATCAAACAAGGCACTGGAGGCAGTATTGTTAACACAGGATCAGGTTGGGGACTTAAAGGGGGGTCAAATGCTGTCGCTTACTGTGCTGCAAAAGGTGGAGTTGTGAATATGACAAGAGCAATGGCCATTGATCATGGAAAACACGATATTAGGGTAAATTGCGTTTGTCCTGGTGATACTGATACAGGGCTCTTAAGAGGTGAGGCAGTACAATTAAAACAGGATATGGGAGAATTCATGAAAGAAGCAGCTGATCGTCCTCTTAATAGAGTTGGTCTACCTCTCGATATTGCCCATACTGTTCTGTATCTTGTTAGTGATCTTTCCAGCTGGGTAACAGGGACTACTATTGTTGTCGACGGTGGAGGATTGGCTTGAATTCCAATTATATTTTATTGAATGGAGACTAACGAATGAACACGAAAAAATCTTTCATCCACCCCTATATCCCAAATTCAGTTCCAGAGATTAAAGAAAAAATGATGCAGGAAATCGGGATAAATGATATTGAAGAATTATATACAGATATTCCAGATTTTTTAAGATTTAAAGGATCTATGGATCTTCCTGATCCTTTATTATCTGAATATGATCTTAAAAGACATGTAAATGGAATATTATCAAAAAATACTACCTGTCAAGAATCCATCAGTTTTCTAGGAGGAGGCTGTTGGCAACATTATGTCCCTGCTATCTGTGATGAAATTAATCAGCGCTCAGAGTTTTTAACTGCTTATGCAGGTGAACCTTACGAAGATCATGGACGGTTTCATGCTTTATTTGAGTATGCAAGCATGATGGGAGAACTATTGGAGATGGATGTAGTCAATGTTCCAACTTATGATTGGGGACAAGCAGCAAGTACAGCTATTCAGATGGCTACTAGAATAACTGATCGTACCGAAATTTTAGTTTCAGACACTATTTCTCCTGATAGACTATTAATTATTCAAAATTATTGTAGTCCACTACTAAAAATGAAAACTATGAAAACAGATTATGAAACTGGAAAAATCGATCTTGGAGATCTTGAAGATAGCATTTCAAATAAGACTGCTGGAGTATATTTTGAAAATCCTTCCTATCTTGGGTGTATAGAAGACCAGGGGTCTAAAATTTCATCAATCACCCACGAAAATGATGCTTTATGTATTGTGGGTACTGATCCGTTATCACTAGGAGTATTGACTCCTCCAAGTAATTATGGTGCAGATATTGTTTGTGGAGATATCCAGGGGTTAGGTATGCATATGCAATATGGTGGAGGGCACGCAGGGTTTATTGCTACTCACGATGAAGAAAAAATTGTCATGGAATATCCATCTCGATTATTCGGAATTATACCTACAGTTGTTAAAGGAGAATATGGATTTGGTGATGTAACCTATGACAGAACCTCTTTTAGTAAAAGGGAAAAAGGAAAAGAATTCATAGGTACTGCAGCAGCTTTATGGGGAATTACAGCAGGAGTATATTTAGCATTATTAGGTCCCCAAGGCATGCAGGAATTGGGAAAATTGATTTTACAAAAATCTCAATATGCAATGAAGAGACTATCCACTATTGATGGGATTAACATTCTTTTCAATCAAACCTCTCATTTCAAAGAATTTGTTGTAGATTTTAATAAAACCCCGAAAAAAGTCTCAGAAATAAATGAACTCCTAGTTAAGAAGAAAATTTTTGGTGGAAAAGATTTATCTAAAGAATTTCCTAATCTCAGAGAAAGTGCGCTATTCTGTGTAACAGAGGTTCATAAAAAAGAAGATATTGACAAATTAATACTGGGATTAGAGGAGATATTGAATTAAAGGAAGTGTTGTTAAATGTCCCCAGTTAAAAATATGAAAGTACGAAATTTTCATCAAGCTAAATGGGATGAACCTATAATCTTTGAATTAGGTAGTAAAGGAGAACGAGGAATTCTTTTACCTGAAATTGAGAATGAAATTGAAGCAGTTATAGGAGATGGGTTTTCAAAAATTCCTAAACACATGATCCGAGAACAAGTGCCTTGTCTTCCTGAAATTTCTCAAATGCAAGTCTTAAAGCACTATCTTAGATTATCTCAGGAGACTCTTGGGGCTGATTTAAATGTTGATATCGGACAAGGGACTTGTACAATGAAATACAGTCCTAAAATTAATGAAATATTCGCTATATCACCAAAAATAACCGAATTACATCCCTCACAACCAATTTGCACAGTTCAAGGAATTTTAGAAATTTTTTATAAGACCGATTTATTTCTAAGAGAAATTTCTGGCTTAGATCAATTTACATTACAGCCTGCAAGTGGTAGCCAAGCAATATTGACAATGAGCTCAATAATAAAGGCATTTCATGATTATAATGGAGAAAATACCCAACGTGATGAAATTATAACAACTATATTTTCCCATCCGTCAGATGCCGCAGCTCCAGCTGTACAGGGATATAAGATCATCGATATTTATCCTAATCAAGAGGGATTGCCTGATCTAGAGGCGCTAAAGGAAGCTATTTCGGATCGAACTGCTGGATTATTGATAACCAACCCAGAGGATACAGGCATCTATAATCCTTATATTAAAGAATTTACTAAAATGATTCACGAAGCTGGAGGATTATGCGGTTATGATCAAGCTAATGCTAATGGAGTATTAGGGATAGCTAGAGCAAAAGAAGCAGATTTCGATATGTGCTTTTTCAATCTTCATAAAACCTTTTCTTCCCCTCATGGATGTGGAGGGCCCTCAGCGGGAGCACTTGGAGTGAAAAAGGAACTTATAAAGTTTTTACCTGTACCTCTGGTGCGTTACAACGGATCCGAGTATCTCTTTGATTATAATGTTTCTCATACAATAGGAAAAGTAAGGTCATATTATGGGGTTGTTCCAGCTGTTTTAAAAGCCTATTCATGGATCATGAGCCTTGGGAGGGAAGGATTAGAAGAGGTATCCAGAATAGCTGTTCTCAACAACAATTATTTGTTAAAGAAAGTACTAGAAATTAATGGTACCAGTGCCCCTTATGCTAAAGGTCATCATAGGATCGAGCAGGTTCGGTATAGTTGGAATAAATTAACAGAGGAAACAGGTATTACAACGGAAGATATAACCAATCGGATGGTAGATTTCGGTTTTCATATGTGGTCTAGCCATCATCCCTTCATCGTCCCGCAACCATTTACTCTTGAACCTACTGAATCTTATTCTAAAGCAGAAATAGATGAATATATAGCAGGACTAGCAAAAGTTGCAGAGGAAGCACATTCAAATCCAGAAATAGTAAAAAATGCTCCACATCGAAGTGTTGTCCACAAACTTATAACAGACTCCTTAGATGATCCAGATAAATGGGCTATCACTTGGAGATCTTATTTAAAGAAATGGAAGAACGATAGAATTTAATTGTTAGAACAATTTAGTTGCATTCGAATATACATCAAGGGAAATGATAATCATAATGAAAAAAGTAGGATTAATCATAAATCCTATTGCTGGGATGGGGGGACGGGTAGGACTAAAAGGTACCGATGGAGGAGAAATTTTAGAACAAGCTAGACTTTTAGGGGCAATACCTGAATCACAGAACCGTACACTAATCACAATTCAAAAATTACTTCCAATTCAAGAGAAGATAGAATTAATTACTTATCCAGAAGAAATGGGAGAAAACATTGCTAAAAAATGTGGTTTTCAACCAACAATTATAGGTTCTATCTCAAAAGGAAAAACTACCAGAGAAGATACTCAAAAGGCGGCTAAAGATTTACTAGATTTGAAAATTGATTTACTCCTATTTGCTGGAGGGGATGGAACAGCGAGAGACATATATGATGCAATAGAAGACGAATTAGTAACATTAGGAATCCCAACTGGGGTTAAAATACAATCTGCTGTTTTTGCCCGTAATCCAGCACGTGCTGGGGAACTAGCTTTATCATTTCTTCAAAAGAGAACTATCAGAGTTAGGGAGGCTGAAGTGATGGATATTGATGAAGACTCTTTCAGAAAAGGAATTGTTAGAGCAAAGTTATATGGTTATTTGACAATTCCGTATGAGAGAGCTCATGTTCAGAGCTCAAAAGCAGGTAGTCCCGAAACAGAAAACTTCGCTCACCAAGCTATCGCAGAGGAAATTATAGAAAATATGGAAACTAACTATTTCTATATTGTCGGTCCAGGAACTACAACAAGAGCAATAATGGATAAGCTACAGTTAGCTAATACTCTGTTGGGAATTGATCTCATTTATGACAAAAAACTAATAGCTAACGATCTAAATGAGTCTAAGCTTACCCATTATATTCAGGGAAAAAAAGCTAAATTAATTATAACACCTATTGGAGGGCAGGGATACATACTTGGACGAGGAAATCAGCAATTGAGCCCTGATATTATCAAAAAAATTGGAAAAGATAATATAATCGTGATAGCTACGAGAAATAAAATTAATTCTTTAAACGGGCAACCATTATTAGTTGATTCTGGTGATAAGGAGGTAGATGAATTATTATGTGGGTATATAGGGATTATCACTGGCTATCGTGAAAAAAGTATCTATAGAGTAACAAGATAATACTAATTCGGAAAAATCCTTCAAAGGATATGTTTTTATCAATCGAATATCTTACTTTTTCAGCAACCACAACTGGGCATGATCTTCTAGGGTATGCGGGGTATATGTAAATGTCTTGTGAAGGAGTTCATAATCTTTGGTAACCTGTAACGCGATTTCTGACTCGAAACTGTTCAACAAGATAATGAAAGGGAGGAGTTGAGCAATATAGGGCATCACTGGACTTAGCCATCCTGTAACTTTAGCTGCAATCTTAAATGGAAACAGAGGAATTTTCCTGAAAGGAATTTCTTCTCCGATTTCTTTTGAAATCCGTGCTG
>DXJL01000087.1 GCA_019057635.1 Candidatus Heimdallarchaeota archaeon | reverse complement strand
CTTGAATCTAAAGGTGAAAAATAATAACAATACGAATTTGTCCTAAATGTGGTGGTTTTTACGAAGGAAACAAATGTTTACATCCTTCATTTGAGAACCCACCGTATAAATGGCGGAAGAAACCCTATCTAAAGAAAAAGGCAATCAATCAAGGGACGGTTTACTTCTATTCAACTGAAAAAGGATTAGTTGCACGTTTTTACAACCAATACGGGAAACAGATCGTAGAAAAAGTAATCGAGAGAGCAGTAAAATGCATTCAATGTAATAATTTTTTATCTACTACTCAGGGACGGTGGATTTGCGTGAGTAAGGATCATGAACAAGAAAATGAACAGGAAGAACAAAAGAATTCTAAAAAAACTGTTTTTATCTGTAGGAGCTGCTGGGATAAATGAAAATAACTGTTGAATCAACGAAAGGAATGGTAGTATTTAATATTCAATCATCTGAAGAACACGAGGAATTTTTAAAACTGATAGAAGGCACTCTTAACCTTCTAAAGGATTTTCCTATTAATCCAACGATTTCTGAATCAGAAATTGATACGAATTTCACGAAAGAGGCCGTATTGTTGAAAAATGATATAATTGAAAACGGTTTTGGCGCTGATTATGAATTAGTTAATCAATACGTTATGACGGTTTTTGCTAAAGGCGAAAAATTCCTCGCGCGCGATATAGCCAAAGCTCTTAATATATCAGGTCAATTAGTTGGATCTCAATTAAGGATGATGCATAACAAAGGAGTACTTATCAATGATAGAGAAACAGGTGGTTTTAGTGATCTCCGTAGATGGTGGAAACCTGATCCTATGAATGAATTACTTGAGATAAATAAAATCATGAAAAAAACAATGAATACTGAATTAGAATCAATGAGAGAAAGATAAAGTCCGTATAACTTGAACCAGGAGATAATAGAAATGAATGATGATTCACAAACGCTATCTAATAACCTCTTTCATAAAAATATCGAAACTCTACAGAAACAAATTGATATTTTGACTGCGGAAATCAATAAAATATCAATCAAAGTTAACTGTTCTTCAACACGCGCAAATAAACAAGAAAATGGGAGCTTTTCCTATACCGAGTTATTGCAAGTTAGAGTTACAGAAAATGAGAAGTTAGCTATGATAGAATATATAAACAAAGAGGCTATAAAGAGGAAAAGACGGTATACACAGAGTGATTTTCTCCGAGAAGCAATCCAAGAAAAAATAATCGCATAACTTGAATTACAAGAAGGTAGGAATGTTTGACGACTATAGGAACGAAGGAATGGGCAGATACGAACGTGAATATTTATCACGGTTGTTCTAACGATTGCGTTTACTGCTATGCCAGAGGAATGGCTATCAGATTCAAACGCAAGACAAAAGAGAACTGGAAAGAGATGGATCTCAATATCAAAGCTGCTAACAAAGGTTACAAGAAACGGAAGGGCAGGATAATGTTTCCATCTTCTCACGACATCACTTTAGCAACATACAAGAATTGTTTGGATGTCTTACAAAAGATCCTGGAAGCGGGAAACGATGTTTTGATCACTACTAAACCAGATGATCGAGTAATTAAATTCCTTTGTAAAAACTTGGTCAGTTTTAGGAATCAAATACAATTCAGGTTTACGATTACTGCGTTACATTATGAGATCTCTGCAACCTTTGAACCGAATGCCCCATACCCAGATTATAGATTAGTATCACTCCGACATGCCTATCTTGAGGGATATAAAACATCAATATCAATAGAACCGTTTTTACAGGAGAAAGAGATTATCAAAGATTTAATTCTCGCTACTCAGGGATATGTTACTGAATCTATCTGGATAGGTCCGATGAACAAGAAATTTTGTCCTCCTGACTACTGGAGAGAGGATCTCTGGGGAAAACAAGCACTGACTGATTTCAAGAATTATATTGAATCGAATGAATACATAATGCAAGAGAAAATCCGCTGGAAAGACGGGTTCCTTAACGCTATCGCTGATAACAGGGCAATGGGAGATTTGCCCAAATTATTTGGAGTAGTTACTTGAATTAGGAGACGTTAGAAAACAATGCCACTACTAAGATTTACGAAACTACTGGATCAACTAAGAGATCACAGGAAAACACAAACGATGAGGATCCCCAGGAAGAACCCGTTGAAAGAAGGGGATACTTTACATGTCTATGTCTTGGAGAAACTCGGTACCGCTAAACTCACGTCCAAAGTTACCAAGAAACTACGGGATATAACACTGCAAGAAGCGATTGATGATGGATTCACGAGCATCGAAGAATGTCAGAAGTGCTTGATGGAAATGCACAAGTGTACTCTCGATCAGGAATTCGATATTATCACATTCAAACCTGGATGGGAGAAACAGGAAATTATAGAGACTGATAAATTGATTTGTCCATTCCATCATCCTGAATTGTGCTATACCTGCCCGAGAAAGGGAAATGTAATGGTAAGTGATGTTTGAAGGCGATTAGTATGACGACATGGATAGTAAAAGAAGAAGAGATCGAGGGTTTCCTCGAAGACTGGAAACAGGGAATTCTTAAAGCTCTAAAAGATAAAAATAGGGCTCTTGTGGCATCAAATAGTATACACGGGACATTTAATGCACCGAGTAAGAGAATCAAACATTATCGAACAGCGGGATTCGCTTTTAATCCGGATATTTTCAAGAAAAAAGAAGATGTTTCCCCTTTCTCTAAATCAGCACCTTTTGCTTTCTTCTTTGTTCCAAAGGAAAGCGTTAATTTCACAGAAGAACAAGAGAGTGATGTTTGATGACGGAAGAATGTGATCACGGAATGAGAAAAGGGAAAAAGATCGGGGAAATCGAGGGAATACCTATCCTGCGGATGACGTGTGTTTATTGCGGCGATACAGAAGATACGATCATCATATGTTATCAAGGATATCTCTATAGCCCAAAAGACCACGATAAATACCTGACACTCATTGCACGCTGTAAAGAACTGGATGAAGAAATTGATCAAGAGAGTGATGTTTGATGACGTTAGAAGTATACCAATGTAATTTTCTTCATTGCAGGACAGTAATTCTCTGCCCCCCCGCTCCAAACGTGATTACGGATCCCGTAGAAACTTGTCCGCGATGTAACAGTGAAATGAAAAGGATAAACTGTTCTCTTTGTGGGAAAGATTTCCAGAACGAGATACAATTATCATCAGAAGGGGAAGTAATGCATCCTAAATGTTACAAGAGGTATTGCGATCACCTGGAGTTTCCCGATAAAGAATGAGGAATGAATGATGACGGAACCACATAGCTGTAATAATTGTAAAAAAATGGTAACAGATTCGGTTGGGGTTAGTATTTGCAAAGAGGATATGTCTCTCGTGCGTTATCCCCGTGGTAAAATCTGTTCTTCTCATGAGAGAAAGGATCAAAGAAAAATAATTCTAACGATCAAAGATGAGAAACTGAAAGAATATTCACTTGAAGAGATCAAGAAAATGGCTCAAAACTCATTAACGGTTGTAGATGACTGGATTACTACTAACAAAACTATGAGTGTTTGGCAAATTTCGAGTGATGATATTGAAGCGATAACGATTGAAAAATGAGGAATGAATGATGAAATTTGCTACAATAGAAACGGTCATTTTATATCTATTTGGAATAACCTTTGCGATATTTGGATCGATCCTCAGTGTTTTAGGTGCTCCAGTGACAGGCGGTCTTATCTGGCTCGCGGCGGTTACAATATTTGTAATGATCTATTTATTGGATAAAATTAACAAATTAGAAGTGAAAATAACAGAATCAGTAGAAAAATGAGGTTGTGCGATGATGTTTTCAAAAAATATGTTGGAAATCCGTTTTGAAAGATATGGTGAGATTAAATTAGTATTTGAATCTCTCTACATCGTGAAAGAAACTAATCATAAAGGCTGTAGCTGTGATAGATGCTATACACTTCATAGTTCCTTTAGAACAGAAAAATATCTGGTTATAAAAGAGTGTTATAGTGCATGTTGAGGAAAGTGAGCTGAATGAGCTATAATAGTTGTTACTG
>DXJL01000086.1 GCA_019057635.1 Candidatus Heimdallarchaeota archaeon | reverse complement strand
TATGATGGAGAATCCAATTATAATAACGAAAAAGAAGTCAAAATAAAAATTTCTTACAGTATAGTAATATTCTTTCCCTGTTAAATTAGAAAGTTTTGGAATGCTAAGATTAAATGACTCCAGACCAGTTCTCAGTAAGAGAACTGGGAGTATTACTAAGTAAGTTTTTTCTAGCTGTACACCTAATAGTATATAGATTGAAGAACAAAATGACACATTAAGCATCGCAAAAAGCCAAAATCTCAAATTATATACCATATCTCCCGTGTCATCCCTCAAGCCAAACTCTTTAGCCATATCAAATAGGATTATTTTAGTAAAGCCAATTAGTACAACAATATATGCTATTGATGACAATATTATGACTACTAAGTAATTAGTATTACTGTAATCATCTGTTAATAGAACCTCCAAATTTAAATTGTCAGAGAAAATCATTGTTATGACTAAGAGCAAAGCTATAAATCCTAATCCTAAAATCTTGACAAATTGTTTTGATAAATATTCTCTCCATGGGATACGAGATATTTTCTCTTTTACTAGCATCGTTTTTCCTTCCTATATAATATAAAATGAACTTTTGACTTAATTCACCATCATTCATGACCATACATCTTATTTGCAGTATTACAACCGTACTTCAGAGCTTATCCAAAATTTTTCCCTCGTAGACTTCCTTCATAGATATGTATTTGGGAAAGATGCTCCTAACATATTTCTAATTTACCATCTCAAATGTAACACTTGTGACGATCATCAATCTTACTTCTTTGTGGATGGGAATTAGTTTTATTCATAGGTTCATTTTAGTACCTTTTTCACATTCTCCAATGTCGCATTAAACAGTTTTTCAAGTTTGTTTAGTCTCTTCTGACTTAAATCCACATGTGCCATTTCAAAGGTGATGGTACCAATTGCTACTTTTGGTATTTGCACACTATCAGCTAAAGTTACCTTTCTTTGTCCAACTTCTCTTTTCATACTTTGTCAGCTCCAATGAGTTGGAGTATTCTACCTTATATGCATTTCTAATGTGACTTCATTTCTTCGTGATTTTCGTATGAGATAATCGTAGGAGTTTATCTCATGATGAATTTTCACAATAATATCCTCTAATTGCCAGAAAGTAAGCTGAAGTTCTATTGAATTGATGATTAAGGAGAAAAAAAGATTTATTGTCCTTACTAAGGTGGGAAACAGTTGTAACCAGATTTTTAGAAAGAATTTTAATCTGGACTTGGATAAGGAGTCAAAACTCTTATGACCGACATCACCACAAACTCGGTTTAAACGAGTCGGTGGAAAAAATGATTGCATTACGCCCATCAATTTCTTTGCGATATTCTCGTACCTTAGCCTTGTAACAATTTTCTTTATGCTACGTCGGCGTAGAAAGAAACCGTAAAATCTTTGAGGCTACGATTTCAAACGATTCTGTTTGTAATTGATCCTTTAATTTTTAGAATTAGATTTTTTTTTATGTGTGATCGATTTACCCTGGATAAATGAAAGGTCATGTATCGATAACTTTTAGATAAAAATACCCCCAATTTTCCTATGAGGGTTTGTTGGAGATTTTGCGCTTTTTTTTGGATTATTTTCTTATCCTTGCCCCTCTGCTCCTCGTATTCTGTACTTTCTAATCCTTATCCTAGTGATTATAATTTTGGAGTGATACCCATCGCCTCGAATTATAATAATTCGGTTTATTTCAAAACAGAACAAATTCGGTTCAGCTTTACTTCCTCACATGTCTTTGTCAACACGAATTTCACCTTTAGGAATGATAATGCAACCCCTACGACTATTGATATCTTCCTTCCGTTCATTATTTCGGGAAGTAATGAACAAAAAAACCGCCTATTCTTGACAGTTTAATGTTAGAGGGGGTTGACAATAGTCAACATTTCTGTAGACAAATTGAGACAAATATGGACAGATATCCCAGGGAAAAGGGAAGAGAAAAAAAGCGATATTGTAAAGGAAAGGGGAAGAGAGCGGAAAATATGGAAAAATCAGAGTAGTAGATTGATCTCATGAGATCTTGGTTAAAACGAGAAACTATTTTCCCTCTTGATCCTAGAATAACAGGAAAGGAGCAACTTTGATTTAGATCAGAGAGTTACATAAGTTTAAAAGAAGAAACGCTCCTAATCAATCAGGTCGCCGAGAGTTCCGCGGAGACCTTAAACGCCTGTGGAGAGGCGGTAAGACCTGCATCTAAGCAGGCATGCGTCTATGAATCAGGAAGAATAGCTCCAAAGATAGTTAGGAATCATTGTTCTTAGCTGTCTTATTTGGGTAAGTCTTTCAGAACGGTAGATTTAGCCTATACCTGGGAAATTGGTCAAATTCCTCAGGTCAGTAGAAGTGCCGATTTTGACGCTATTATGTTTTCTCTTGCATTCACCGCGTATGAAGAGCAGATCGTTAATGTCCTTTACAATCGCGATTACACAGATGGTACTCGAAATTTTGACTCCTCCACTGAGAATTACCACTTCAATTATTATGTGGGTATAGCTTCAGCGTGGAATCATAATATTACCACAGTATCTTTCGAATTTTATATTCCTAAATCCTTATGTGACGATCTTGATCATGAACGGTATCTTGATCATTTTGAAATCACTGATCAGTACTATATTGGAGCATATTATTTTTCCAACTGGTTACCAGAGGATCTTCCCTTTATTAGTGTTTACTGGACCCATCAGGTTCTCTTCACCCCTATGCAAGAGGTTCTCACTAAAGTTTTCCTCATCATTGTCTTGGTTGCCTTAGGTATCGTTGGATTATTTATTTTTATCAGACGGAAAAAAAGATTTGATCTCCGTTACCATTGAAGACTATCTGCAAATGTGGCTTCAAAAAGGAATCAAATATCATTGACACCGCTCTAAGTTCGGGCTAGAAAATTCACGATTAACGAAACAGTAATCAGTAATAACACACCCATGGTAAGTTTTCTGGTTTTATGGACATACTCAATGTCATTATGCTGGTTTATTAGCTTAAAAATGGGAACTAACACCAGTAATATGATAACATCTACTCCCCAGAAGAGGAGTGGATATGGAATACCTGTGATGAATAAAATGCCATGATATAAGATGAAACTTAGTAAATAGAGACTAATCACTACCCAAGCGGCCTTTCTGGTGCCAAACACGACAGGTATGGTATTTTTCTCATTTTTTCCGTCCCCTTCCACGTCTGCTATGTCTTTATGCATTTCAAACGTGACTACCACGATGAATATTAACAGAAAAAATAATAGAATCTCAATTGATATCTTTTCTGGATTGGTCGCAAACACACCAACAAGTAGTGCGGATGAAATCCCGAATGAGGTCAATATATTTTTCACTAAGAGTATATTTTTTAATTGCCATGAATAGAGCACAGATAAAATAGCTACACTTGCGGAAAGGAGAAATGAATAAAGGCTTAAGTAGAAAGCTAGTATTAACCCAAGTAATGTTTCTAAACTGAATAGGACTTTAGCTTCATTCACTGAAATTCCTTTTCTAGGAATGGGTCGATTAGGCTTTTCAAAAAAATCAATCTCGCGATCCATAATATCATTTATTGTATTAGTACTGGCAGAGATGAAAAAACCTACCAAAAAACCGAAAATTAGACCCAACCCCAATGTTGGGCCTGTGGATGCGATAATCATCCCAAAAATGACAACTAGTCCCACTATTATGGAAGCTTTGAGGCGTGCTAAATCAGTTATTGCTCTTAATTCCATCCAAATTCACTGTACAGAAAAATATCCGTCTATTGTTGAGGAAAATTCGCTTTATTTTAATCAATTGATATCCATTTAACGCATATTTGATCATAAGAACTATAAAAGGCGCAATTCGGATCGTTTTTTCACTCTCTTTTCTAACTTGGGGAGTAGATTTTCTTGACATTCACTAATACAGGACCGAAATTTTGTGGGATTAGCGTTGTAACAATAAAACCTACTAAATCCTCCATGGTGAACGGAGTAGAATTTCTTTCACTTCCTTTCAGATACTAGGCTACAGGAGAATAAGTATAACCACCTAGGATGAAAAGAGAGAATGACGGGAAGAATATTCACTCTCTATAACTCTCGACCGAGGATCACAAACACAATAAACCGTAGGAAGAATATACCAAGGCCCATGAGTATGATTATGAGCCAATAGTTTCTTTTAACCATTTGT
>DXJL01000085.1 GCA_019057635.1 Candidatus Heimdallarchaeota archaeon | reverse complement strand
TATCATTCCACAAGGGAAAACTTGATACAGATACAGATATGAATTTTTATCAAGTTACATGTTGATAAAAATCATGAAATTTCGAACTTCGTAATGTGTATAAGTATTTCGGGAACGGTTATCACAATCGTGAAGCAGTCTGCAGAACTGGCTAATCATTTGAGATTATGAATAATTAATGAGTTGAATATTCTTCTATTTTTTGTGGTTTGATATCTGAAAATTGGTTGAGTCATATCGTGCACCAAATCCATGACAAATATGCGATCCTAGATCAATTCCTGACTTTATTGATTGTGTTAGAGAGAGATTCATTATATATCCGCTTATAAATCCTGCGGCAAATCCATCTCCAGCTCCTGTAGTATCAACTACTGAAATTTTCGGCGCTGGAACGTGTCCATGATCTCTTTTCGATGCATAATAACAACCATTTTCGCCGTCAGTGAGTAGTGCAATTTTAACGTTTGAGTATTCTTCTGTGACCTCCGATAATATTTGAAGTGGATTTTTTCCATCTTTAGATTCCATTAAAAGAGTTTCATACTCCTCCAAATTTCCTAATAAAACATCGATGTAAGGAAGAATTCTGGATTTAATCTTTTTTCTGTAATTTTCTACTGTTGTGTAGGCTGCTAAATTAAGAATTACCTCAAAAGACATAGATTTTGTGTTTTTAGATTTTTTTACCAATTCTGAAATTGTTTGGTCAATGGGAGGATTTTCTATATTATATGCGGAAGTGTACAATAGATTACCTCCTTGAATATCTTCAAAAGGAATATCTTTCATTGTTAACTCATCTAAACAATCTCCATTGATGATAAAGGAGCGTTCACCATCATCTTCAACTATGATTAGGATACTGGCGGAAGGATTTTCAGTAGATGTTTTTAAATAACACTTTACATTAACTCTTTCTAAGTCTTTTTGAAGAAAATATCCCGCAGGATCATCAGCTATCACACCTATCATTGAAACATCGGTACCTAGTGTACCAAGCCAATACGATACATTGGCTGCAACTCCTCCTCCTTGTATGGATAAATTCGGTGATGAGATACACCCTCCAATTTTAAGAGCAGCTAAATCTTTTCTGTGTACAAAAACATCTACTGAAATATGTCCTAAACAAAAAACACGACGATTTTTCATCTTAAATTACACTAGATCCTTAATTACTAGATAAGTTCATCCTAGGAGACCAATATTTTGATTTATGTTGTTCTTTTTCTTGATCCATTTGTTCAAGAATTCTTAATGCATCAAAAGCAGTTTCTACACATTTTATCTCAGCGTCACGTTTGAATTCATTAGTTATAAATTCGCTTGTAATGCGATTAGCAAAAACAGTGCTTACCATGCCTGATCTAAACCCAAAAATTTGTGCTAAATTAAATAGCGTCGAAGCTTCCATCTCGAAGTTTAATACTCTCACTTGTGTTAAATAGTTAATTGCATTCGGATTTTTTACAGGTAATCCTGGAATATCCCTTCCTTGAGCTCCATAAAATCCTGATCCAGACGCTGAGAGACCTATGTGATAAGAATAATTTTCTTTTCTTGCAGCTTCACCTAAAGCCAATATGACTTCCCAATCAGCAATTGCAGGGTAACCTTCAGGAATAAAATACAAACTGGTGTCCTCAAAACGAACTGATCCAGTAGATATGACTAAATCTCCAATGTTGATATATAATTGCAAACCCCCACAACTCCCTGCACGAATTATTGTTGGTGATTTACAAATTTGCATGATTTCAACCACGCAGATTTCAATGTTGCTTGGACCAATACCAGTACTCATAATTGAGATATCTGTCTTTCCAATCCGACCAGTAATCGTAAGAAATTCTCGAACTTGTGTTTCAAAATATATTTCTGAAAACAGATGTTTCACTAAGTTTGGTCTTGCGGGGTCCCCTACCAATATTATGTTTTCAGCTAGGTCTCCTTTGGCCAATCCTATGTGATATTGTCTTCCCTCCTCATCTGAAACTATGTCCGCTCCTTTGATGTCACCTGTAGCTTTTTTATTCAACGCTTTCACATCAGCAGTTAGTAAATCCTATGTTAACAATCCAAACATTTTCCCTGAAAATTAAATTCTGATATTAGTTTAGAAAGTAAATTATTATTCATTGAGTCAGATTCTGATTCTAAGTAAAATTTCACTTTAGGTTCTGTTCCTGAGAACCTAATTAGAACACTCGAATTATTTTTCAAATACAGTTTCAATCCATCAAGTTTTATGACTCTCTCAATCTGTTGGGACCATAAAGAGGGTAGATTTTGTATATGGTCGTGAAAGTATTGCATATCACTTTGACTATATATGAACGCCTTCCTCAGTGTTTTTCTTTGTTCGTATCTTTGCATAACAACAGACAATTTTTGTTTTCTCACAATTTCGATAAGTTTTAGAACTGGGAATAAGCCATCAATCCAGTTACCAAGCTCTGGAAAGACAAGTTTGTTTGGTTCAGCTAGAAATATGACTTTTGGCTCATTCACATGCTCTCTATTTCGTCCTATACGACTGTTTTTCACTATAGCTCCATGTTGCTTGGCTATACTTACTGCTTCATTAGTACAATCACTCGTAAGATAGACTACTCCCTTGTCCGTATTTGAATAATCCAAATGATCTATAAAAAAGTTAATAAGAGTTGTCGCTTTAATTAATTTTCCTTTTTCATTAATGATGGCAAATCTATCACCATCCCCATCATGAGCTATTCCAACATCGGCTTTTTCTTCTGTAACTCTAGAGATTAACCCTTGTAAATTTTCTGTTGTAGGTTCACTTGGTCGTCCTGGAAATGTAGCGTCTAGATGGCTATTAATCTCAGTAACAGTCATAAAACCTAATCTTTTCAAGACTAGAGGAGTTACAAGATTGGGGACATTGTTGGCACAATCAATAACTAATTTGAGATCTGTCTTTGGAATTTTGAGTTTTTGAATCAATAGGGCTATATAATTATCAATAATAGGTTTTGGATTCGTAAATGATCCAGTACCTACTGAATTCCATTCTGATTGATTATGGGCATAATTAATATCTGGAAAAGTCGACGAACGCATTTTTTCTTCAATTTTTTCTTCAATGGCTTCTTTGCATTCCCCTCCCCTCCAGAAAAGTTTGAAACCATTATTTCCAGGTGGATTATGTGAAGCCGTAATCATAATTCCTAAAGTATCCTGAATATCGGACATATAAGAAAGTACTGGAGTTGGATTTAAGCCAATGTCAATGATATTACCAGAAACACTTGAAAAACCACTCATGAAACAAAATTTAAGGATATCTCCAGTTGCTCTTATATCAGAGGCAATATATACTGGTTTATTAAGTTTAAAAGTTTCTCCAACGGCCATACCTAATTTAAATCCAAAATTTGGGGATATTTCAAAATAGGTGCCTCTAACACCCGAGCTACCAAACCATTGACCCATAAGAAAAGTGGAAAATGATGCAATATTAATGATTTTTCACTAGATCAAATTCTTTTTTGACTGATTCTCACACGATTATTATAGCAGAGATTATTAGGCAAATCAATATAACCAAAATCAAGCCGCTAATACTAAAAGTTCCTATAACAAATCCACCTATAAAGGTACCGAATATTGTTCCGATAGCAATGAGTGCTTGACGTAATGACATCGTTTTTCCCAAATTTTCCTTCCCCATAATATCTACAATCCAAGCCATAGGAGTAGGTATGAGAGAAGTCATTGTGAAAAAGAGGGCTATTATTATCAAAACAAGAATTATGACAAGAGTATCTGCAGTGTTGAGTCCTTCTATGATCGTTGGAATTTGGTTGAATTGAAAGATCAAAAAAACAATCACTATTAATACAACTGTGCTAGTAAACCCCATAATCAAGACTGGACGTCTAGCCCACTTGTCTGATATTCTTCCCCAAAATATTAATCCTGTAAAAGCAGCCATCATCATTGCCACACCAACAGTAAATAGGGGAATCAAAGGGAAAACTACATCTGGGGGTAATTCCTCAATAATTCTATCAATAATCGGAATTAAGAAGGTTCCAAATGAGACGATGGCGGATAGTGCTAACCAATGAACGCCTAGTTTAATAATTGGAGGAGTTAGAAAGAAGTTATCTGAGATTTTTGTTGAGAGCTTGGATCTTACCATATCACAAGTTCTACCAAATGAAAAAGGAATATAGTCACCCTCATCGGATATAGGAAGGATCAATATAGCTGAAAATAGCAGTAGAATACCGAAAACAAAAAACGAAACTTCTTTAATCTCTGACCAAAGAATAAAGCCAATTATTGTCGCACCAATTCCTCCAATTCCTAAGATGATATTTATGTAAGCCATAGATTCTCCAATACGATCTTTTGGACTATGTTGAACCCATAGGGCAATAACAGATCCAATGCGTAATGCTGCACCTATCCCTAATATTCCGTTGACCATAAACAACAATAATGGATGTTGGAAAAGAACTAATCCAATGAATCCAAAGCCGCTGACAATATTTGCGGAAATGATCAAAAATTTCCTACCATGCAGATCACTCAATGAACCACTTATAGGTCCTAAGATGAACCAAAAGACAAAATATATTGCGAGAATTAACCCACTTACTAGACTGAGGGTTTCTAAGTAACCTAAATCATCCAAATAAGCTGCTAATAATATTTGTTGAGCTGTAAATGCTCCTGTTGCAATTATTTGATAAAAAGCAATCAATAATAATGTTGGATTCAAGTATAAATCAAAAAAAAACGATTTGAAGGAATTTCGGGAATTTTCCATTAAGAATACCTCATAAAATTAAATTTCAAAATAGTCTGGTGATTGTGACAGTAAAAGAGTTCCTGATTCGGTGATCGCATAAGTATCTTCGATGCCCAATACTTTTCGTCCTTTTTCGATGAATTTAGGTTCACATGCAAGAATGTTTCCCGATTCTGTCTGGCCTCCCTTAGCATAGAGAATTGGTAGCTCATCTAATTCCAATCCTACGCCATGACCTAGGAATTGAACC
>DXJL01000084.1 GCA_019057635.1 Candidatus Heimdallarchaeota archaeon | reverse complement strand
TCGAGATTCAGAAGAATTATCATTTTGATGTATTTTGATGATTTATTATTTTAGGCTTGGTCAAACTGCTAGTTGAAAAACAAGTGAAAATATTTGGTTCGTAAAACCTGAACTATTCAACCAAGCTAAGGGTACTTAACGGACATTAGTCAATTCCAGGTTGAAGCGGACCACTAGCAATGAATGAAGAAACAAAGAGAAGAAAACTCTCTTGTTGTAGTACTCTCTCCAAAAACATGATATATGGGAGACAAAGTGAAAACTCTTTAGCTACCTTGATCAATTGAAGTTTTTCATTAACCGACAGAGTTTGTCAACTCCTATAATTAATGAAAAATGATCGACCTTTATAGGCTCAGAGAGAGAAATCTCATTTAAAAATACTATCTGGAATTGAAATCAACAATTTACATTAACGGTTTATCTTTCAAAACTGCTAATTGGATAAGATTTCAGAAAATTAAGGAAACTCCGTCTTAAAATAGGTAGAACAGGTTTCAAAAAAGCATAAGGTTATGCTTTTGATGGTCTACTGGAAGGAAGGTTTGGTAAATGTTCAAAATTATTGGGAGTTTTATCAATGTAGATTTGAGGTTTTCTCTTCTTGAGAAGTAACAAACCTAGCGCTTCAAATGATTCCTCGACATTCATTCCTGAAAGAGCACTTGTGTACATAAAGGCTATGGAATCTGCGTGAAATTCCAGTTTTAGTTCATCCTTGAATTTCGATATTCCATCCTGATCAATTAGTAATTTTTGTTGGAGGTCGCTCTTATTTCCTAATAATATAATGGGAATGTCATGATGGCTCTTACCTAAATTTTGAAGAATTTCAATTTTCCATTTATGCAAATTTGCTAAGGAATTCGGGTTTGTAACATCAAAAACCATCACTATCGCGTGAGATCCTCTGTAAAACGTTGATCGGACGAATTCAAACCTCTGTTGTCCAGCCAAATCCCAAATCTGAAATTTTACCCTTGTTCCGTCAACGTCGACTGTATGAGTGCAAATATTTGTACCAATAGTTAGATTATATGTGGAAGCAAACCCCCTACCTAGAAATCGTTCTACTATAGCTGTTTTACCGACTCCTCCATCACCTACAAGACAGACCTTGTATAAATCGTCTCTAACCTCAAAGATACTCACTTTTTTTCACACTCATTATAGAAAAACACATTCACTATAAAAAAAGTTACCAGAGAAATTATTCGTGTATTAATTTTTTTACGAATGCAGTAGTAATATGTCTTAATTTCTCTAAATATTTTCTGTCCTAATTGTATTGCTTTAATAAAGAAAAGAGGTCGGATAACGTAATGGCTACTTATATATTCAAATTCAATATTCTACTTTTTTGGAAATGTAGCTCATGACTTTTCAAGAACATTAAGCGATTTTACAAGTACTGAATATCCATGTTTGAGGAGATCACGATAATATTTCGTCTCAGAGAAGTTTGATAAGAATAGCTTCCATCCTGAAAGATAGAAATTCTGATATGACGTTACAAGGGAAGTTAAATCCTGATCAATTAGCTCTCTGACAATTTTACTTCTGTTCCATGTCCAAATCTCATACGGACTACACTGCAAGAATTGCGTCAATAATCTGACTGGTGTTGGGGAAACGCGCCAATTCATACTTCGCAGCTGAATCCAATAATCCAGACCTGATCGGTCAAAAGTTTTTTCTGATAAGGTTTTTAGATATTCAGATAGATCATCTAAAACTTTTTTTCTGTCTAATTCACGAATAAATTCATCTGTCACTAGATTAGAATTTTCATACCAACCATACAACAATACAATATCGTCTGCCCTAGGAAATATGAATGTGGGGTCTTTAATAATACTATTCACATTTACTACTTGTACACGCGGTAAATGGAGCGGATCACTTCGTACATTGAGGAAAATTTCCTCATATCTTTGTGTAATATTTAATGCATCGTTTATGTCGAGAAGACTTAGGGGATCTTCTCGGTCACTCTCGGTGAAACGAACATGTATGTCCACGTCACTTATGACAGGGACATAATCAATTTCTGATTCCCATGGCCTACAGGCGGAACCCTTTGCATAAATTACCTCAATTCTATCTGGAAATTCTTCTGTCAGAATATCCTTCCATATATTTAAACAGGTTTGGACATCCTTACGTGCGATTCTCATCTGGTCTGCGTACAATAGATTTCTCACACACATACGGCTAGAAGTAACGATGTTAAATGATATAAGGAATTTCTTTAGGAATTATTCCTAATAATCTATAATATACCAATAATTGGCCCCTATGTTGAATACTGTGTTCTAATAACTCTAGAAGTACTTCAGTACGTGTTGCATTACGATTACCCTCCGTATACACATCATTCAGAGACTCTGGTAATATCTCTTCCAGATAGGATTTGGTTCTAGTTACTACCTCCTTATATAGAGCTAATATGCTCTCAATATTAGGATATTTGTCCAGAGTATAGATTAAGGGTTCCCAAATATTTTTCGCAAGACCCTTGGAATAATATTCTATAGAACGAATTATATGTAACACAATTTCTCCTAGAGGACGACCAGTCCTCACAGGTTCCCTCAGAATCACTTCATCAATTAGTTGGTCCAGTATAAGTGAAGTCTCTTCAAAGTGACGATCGATTGCTTTTATTAAAAATTCGTAAATCACAATTTATTCTCCTTTATCATCTTTTTCTAGTCTAAATACTAATAAAGCCCTTTAATCCAATTATTACAGTGAAT
>DXJL01000083.1 GCA_019057635.1 Candidatus Heimdallarchaeota archaeon | reverse complement strand
TATACAGATGCTGCTTATCAAATAAACTTTAGACTCAACTCATTTTTTGTTGCAAATTCTACTCGGGAGGCTGTTAATAGTGGCCTTTCTGATTATACGCCAATTTTTCTTTCAAAAACACCCAGTATATTTTACAGCGGTCTTGTACCAATAGATGTCGCTCTGATCCAAGTTACTCCACCTGATGATCACGGTTATGTAAGTTTGGGTGTTTCTGTCGATATTGTCAAGGCTGCGATCGAGAATGCTGGTATTGTCATTGCCCAGATGAATAAAAATGTCCCCCGTGTCCATGGAGATGGATTTTTACATGTGAAGGATATTGACTATATTCTACCTTATGATGAGTCTATATTGGAGTACAAGCAGGAACCTGCAAGTGACGATGTAGCAAATAAAATTGGTCAATATGTATCTCGTTTAATTCAAGATGGAGATACGATACAAGTTGGTTACGGGAGTATACCGAATGCTGTGATGGCGAATTTAAAAGATAAAAAGCATCTAGGTGTTCATACTGAACTCGTAAGCGATGGTCTCGTTCAGTTAATGAAATTAGGTGTCATAGATAATACAAAAAAATCTATCAATCGTGGAAAATCAGTAGCATCCTTTTGCATGGGTTCCCAATCGACATACGATTTTATTCATGACAATCCCTCCATTGAACTGCGTCGAATCGAGTATACTAATGATCCGTTAACAATTGCCCAACATGATAATATGACTGCCATTAACAGTGGACTGCAAATAGATTTAACAGGACAGGCTTCTTCTGAATCCATTGGTAAAATTTTTTATTCAGGTATTGGAGGCCAAGCTGATTTCATGCGAGGAGCAATTCTTGCTAATAAGGGTAAGTCTATACTCACAATTCAGTCCACTGCGGATAATGGGGAAACTTCAAGGATAGTCCCATTTTTAACTGAAGGGGCTGGTGTTACCCTTAATCGAGGAGATATTCATTACGTGATCACCGAATTTGGTATTTGTTATTTGCATGGTAAAAACATTCGTGAACGTGCCATGCAATTAATTTCTATTGCTCATCCTCGTTTCAAATCACAACTAATTAAGGAAGCAAAAAAAGAAAATTTAATTTTCAAAGATCAAGCATTTATCCCTGGTAAAAAAGGGGAATATCCTGAACACTTGGAAACTTGGCGTACTACTACAGACGGTCTTGAAATCATGCTTCGTCCAGTCAAAATTAGTGATGAGCCACTATTAAAGGATTTCTTCTACGATTTGTCTGATCAATCTCTTTATCGTCGATTTATGAGTGTTAGAAAAGATTTACCACATTCAAGACTTCAAGATTTTTGTATCATCGATTTTTCAACAGAGATGATAGTCCTTGCTGTAGTATCTAAAGGCATTTCACAAGAGATTGTTGGTGTAGGTCAATATGGAATCGATCAACATTCCCATACAGCTGAAGCTGCTTTTGTGGTAAGAGATGATTATCATCGGAAAGGTGTGGGAACCGAATTAATGAAATATCTTACTTATCTCGCTAAATCTGCAGGTTTACTAGGCTTTAGTGCCGAAGTATTGTTAGAAAACAGAGGTATGCTCGCTCTATTTGAGAAATTATTTCCTAACCTAGATAAACGACTTACTGAAGGGGTTTACGAGCTACGGATGACTTTTTAACACTTATAATAGAACTTCTTTTTTCACCAGTCTAAGGGATATTACTAGAAGATAATTAATATTATAAAAGAAGCAAAACCAAATTATAACTGCTTATATTTACATAGAATTAAAAAATTCTTGATCCAATTGCTGTAGGTCATGGAGAACAAGTATCGTATGCCAAAAATCAACGCTCCTCATATAAAGCATTTATTTGAACCGAAATCAATTGCAATAATCGGTGCATCATCGAATCAAAATAAGATTGGCTATAAAGTAGTCGATAATATTGTAGCATCAGAGTATCAAGGAAATATTTATCCAGTGAATCCTAAGGGAGGAGAAATTCTCGGATGCAAAGTTTACGATTCAATAGAAGCAATAGATGATGAAATTGATCTCGCTACGATATGTGTTCCAGCAAAATATGTTTTTGACACACTACAAAGTTGTGCAAAAAAGAGAACTAAGTTCATCTCAATAATTACAAGTGGATTCTCTGAAGTTGGGAATATTGAGGAAGAAGAAGAATTAGTCAAGTTTGCCAGAAAGAATGGAATGCGAATTCTTGGTCCAAATATTTTTGGAATTTTCTCTGCAAAAGCACCTGTGAATGCTACATTTGGATATAAACATATCGAACATGGATCAGTAGCAATAGTTACACAGTCAGGAGCTCTTGGCATAGCAATGATCGGTAAAACTGTTACTGAGGGAATCGGTCTATCAGCTATTGTTTCTGTCGGTAATAAGTGTGATATTGACGAATCGGACTTGATTGAATATTTCATTACAGATGACAATACCAAAGTCATTCTGTTATATATAGAGGGAATTAAACATGGGGATAGATTGACTAATGTCCTTGAAAGTGCAACAAAAATAAAACCTGTCATTATCATTAAATCTGGTCGATCTAAACGCGGTGCCATGGCAGCTGCTTCCCATACTGGATCGTTGGCTGGAGCTGATAATGTCTTCACTGATATAATTGCACGACAAGTAGGTGCGCTCCGTGCTCTAAGTGTCCAAGAGGCGTTAAATTGGGCAAAATTCCTTGCTATCCAAAAAAGCCTTCCTACTGGGGAGAATGCAGTCATTGTAACCAACGGAGGTGGAATAGGAGTGCTTGCCACTGACGCGTGTGAGTTGTATGGTGTAACTCTTTATGATGATCGTGATGTTTTAAAAAAGATTTTTTCTCCTGTCACACCCTCTTTTGGTTCTACTAAAAATCCTGTGGACATTACGGGACAAGGTACCAGTGAGATCTATGAACAAGCTCTCCAAGCTGCCCTAGATAGCCCTGATATTCATTCTGTGATTGTCCTCGGTTGTGAAACCGCCATTTTTTCCGCTGATCAATTAGCCGCAGTAGTTCAAAAGAAATATTTAGACAACAAGCCAAATAAACCAGTTGTTTTTTCTTTCTTTGGAGGAGGAGAATTTGAGAAGGGATTATTTTTATTAAAATCTAAGGGTGTTCCTATCTTTTCTGACGTTTATGAAGCGGCAAGCTGTTTAGGGGCCTTGTATAAACATTATCACAATATACTTGACACTGAAGACGAAGTTTCAGGATTTGATGAGCCAGAAATAGATATTGCTTCCATACAAGAAGTTATTGATGAGGTAAAGAAGGATAATAGACGGTTTCTCCTTGTTCCCGAAGCTTTGAGAGTCATGGATGCAGCTGGAATTCCAACGCCTAAGAGTTATGTAGCAAAAGATCTAGAAGAAGTAATTCATTATGCAGAAGAAGTAGTTAAATATCCAGTAGTCATGAAAATTGTGTCGAAGGATATTATTCACAAATCGGATGCTGGTGGTGTAGCACTTAATTTAGAGAATCGAAAAGAGCTTCTGGATGCCTACGAAGCTATTCTCGCCTCCGCACGAAAATATAAGCCTGATGCAAAAATTGAGGGAGTGGAAATTGTCAGAATGATCAATATGGATGAAGCAATGGAAACTATCATCGGAGCAAGGATTGATAATACATTTGGGCCCACGGTTATGTTTGGTTTAGGTGGGATCTATGTAGAAGTTTTAAAGGACGTTGCATTTAGAGCAGTTCCTGTTAAACGATCTGATGCTATTGAAATGATCCAACAAATACGTTCATATCCATTGCTACTAGGAGTGAGAGGAGAGGCAGCTAAAGATATTGGAGGATGTATTGACATCATCCTCCGGCTAAGTAAAATCATTCAGCTATGTAAAGATATATCTGATATCGAAATTAACCCAGTTTTAGTATTTGAACAGAATCAAGGAGTACTAGCAGTAGATACTCGTATATTGTTAAATCCTCAAAGGTGAATAAAAATGAAAAGGATTGTAGTAGCTTCCACTCATGAAGAAGCGGGTAAAACCAGTATAATTATTGGTATAGCAAAAGCTCTTTCAGAAAAAAACATTTCTTGCGGGTATATGAAACCCTTGGGAGACCGATTGCTTTATCAAAAGAAACGTCTCTGGGATTATGATGCCTCCTTAGTTTCAAATATTTTAGGTCTTACAGAGAAACCTGAGGATATTTCACTAGGCTTTGACCATAATAAGTTACGTTTCATGTATGATGAACAATCAACTAGTAAAAAACTGAAAGAAATTTGCAATAGCGTAAGTAAAGACCATGACGTTGTTTTAATTGAGGGAGGACGAAATCTGGCTTTTGGCCACTCAGTGTTTTTAGATCCAATGACCATTGCAAGGAATGTAGGCGCTCAGCTGCTATTAATATTGAGCGGTGAAGGCAGTGAAATCGTTGATGAGATTGCATTTCTGAGAAATTGTGTGCTCTCTGATTCGAGTGATCTTGCAGGTGTTATTGTAAATCAAGTTAAGGATATTGAGGAGTTCAAGAATCTCCATATGGATATTTTTAATGAATTAGGAGTACCAGTCTTAGGAATTATCCCTTATGAGGAAGATCTAACTCATTTTACGATCGATTATCTTTATAAGACGCTATTCACAAAAATTATTGCAGGCGAGGGGGGATTAATGAATATAGTCAATCATATCTTCGTAGGGGCTATGAGTGCTGCACAGGTGATAACGAAGCCACTGTGGCAATACGAAAATAAATTGATAATCACACCAGGAGACCGAATTGATATGATTACAGCTGCATTAGACTCCAGTACATCAGGAATAGTTCTTACTAATAATATTCTTCCTGATGACCCAATTATTCAATCTAAAGCAGATACTAGAAACATTCCAATCCTTCTCGCCACTAATGATACTTTCGCAGTTGCTAAGCTAATTGATGATATGGAAATTCTCTTTACCAAGGATGAGACAAAAAAGATAACCCTACTCGAAGAATTAGTAAAAAAACATGTCAAATTGGACTTTTTGAAATGAAATTCTTTTCATCATCCTAGAGAAATATGAAAAAACTAGTAATTAAAAGACATCTGCGGTAGGAAAGTCTAGGATTTTTTATTAATTTTCAATATGATTAATTAAGTAGAAGCCTAATCTCCAACAAGTAATCTGACTCGAAATTTCTAGGAAGCCATTCAAACATGATCAATTTTGGCCGACAAAGGAATATTTCTCGCATTCGTTTACCTCTCTCTCTCACAACCTTGAAAGTCCTCCTTCCCTCACTTCTTCAACCCTGAGGTGATGAAAAAATATTCACTTAGCTCATAAGCCAGATTCCCTTGTAACTACGTTAGACGAGTTACCTGTCAAAGGTAAGAGAAGAATGGTAAAAACTGGTGGAAGATCATTGGTGTTTGGGATATCGCTAGTGGGCTTGTTTCAAGCAGTCCCTCGAAAGCTATCTCTCCTCGGGAGCTAATTTTTTCCAGATAGTAGATGTGTAACTCATCCTGTCCAGAATTCTTTTTAAAGAGTTGTCTGACAAATTTAGTCATGAATAAAAAAGATAGAACTAAATCATTGACTGATGGACTTATAGTGACAGTCTTCGAGGATGAAGGCCCCAGAAATATTTTCAACTCTTCTCCTCTTGCTGACGATGAAGCATTTACCATGGCAATAAAGACATTGACCGCCATTGGTACTAGCACTCCCTTTCGTCCAATGGAAGTGCGTGCTTATGGTCCAATCCCCACTCCCAAAGACCCCTACGTGTCAGAAGCTTTCATGTTTTCCTTATCCGCAAAAGATTCTATGGATAATAGAATTGCTCAATTCGGTCGAATGATTTTTTTCTGGGTCATAACAACTTCAAATTCCATAAGTAAGTATACTGAATTCCTTAAGCTCATGATAAAACGCACTCTTCGCGTTTATAATATTGTAAGTGACAAAGATCTTTATGATGAAGAAATCTTAAAGAAAATTGACCAAAATATTCAGATCATAGATAGAGGTATTGATGCGTATTATTTAACTGAGGCAAATACAATTGAGGCTTTTGGAAACCTTTCAATGATCCCAGATACTGCACCTATCTTACTTGTTGTTTCAGAAAAGAAACAAATTCAGGTAATTTTTCGTGATCAACCAACACCCCTTGTTAAAACAAAAGTACGAACAATAGTGGATGAATTTAAGAAGAAGATGCCTAGAGGTAACCTTTATCGGCTAGAAATGGTGACTGATCCAATCATGGGAAGGCAATTACTCTCTAAATCTGGATTAGAAACACAATCGGATTTAGGCCTGCAATATCGGCTTAGACTTTCAGGAAAGCTAGATTTCGAAGAACTAGACCAGTTCTTGTCTTTACCCGTAAAAAAAATTAGAGGATTATTAGCAAAACGGATATTGACAGCATTTAAAAATAAATCAGACCTTGATTTAACGTTACTATCTTCTGAGGTTGGCTTCTCTCTAAAATTTATTGAGGAAGTAATAAACCTTGCAATACAAACAAATGTGATGTCAGGTAGCAATATAGAGAGTGGAATATTGAAATTTGATTAAGAGCTCAATCTCATTCTTATAATAACTCACCGACAATTTCTGCAAGATTATCCATTTTAACCAGTACATACTGAAGAGGTGATACTTTACGGGCAATTCCAGCAAGAAGAACTTCTGATTTTAATTGATGAAAGACGAACATATAATCATTGGTTTCTAAAGTGGTTTTAAAGTTATTTCCAGGAAAATCTCCTCTGAGACGTTCATAATTTGATAACCACAAGTTAGCGGGAAGGATAATTTTATTCGCAAGGTTGCCCTCTTCGAAAACCGGTAACCCATCTTCTGAATAAATAGCAATGCCTGATAATTCCACATTCTGCTTAACAAATTCCTGAAGGGCCTCAGAGACAGTCTTCGCCTTACTACTTTTAGTAATGAGCGTTTGAACCATCTCTCCCACAACGGCAAATGTCGAGTGATCATATATTGAGGTTCCACGATAGAAAATTTGAATGTCCTTATCTGTTGTGAAAAATGATTCCAATGTCTCAATGACTTGTTCACGCATATCTAGCAAAAGCAAATCGATCTTATGGAATAAGCAGTAAATCACAGCGTCAGGAGAAAACTCATGAAGTCTATTTACAGCATGATCAAAATAAAATTTGGATGTAGAAACAGCATCGAAATTGGAAACATCTACAACCCAAACAAGAATGGATACACCACTAAAAATAAATTCAGCTTGGTCTCCAACAAAAACTGAGATGAAAGATTCTTGTCCTCCGCAGTCGAATATCTGGAAGGCAGAATCAATAATATTTCGGGTAGAACGGGTATAATTTATTGTGGCATTATAATCCTTGACATCCTCAAGGGATTTGCCTTCAAATACGATCGATCGGATGCTACTTTTTCCGCTAGCACCGAGACCCATAAACAAAATTTTTGATACAGTAGTTCCAGACATTGTTAAAGGTTCCTCGCATATGATTTTCTTGTGTTGCACCTTATTAATGAAGTACTATTTTACTCCTTCAACATTGTATAACCAGAGGTATGTACTTTCGATCTAGCCTTTTTAATATTATACTTTTTCATAAACGCGCTAGATTCACTAAATAATCTCTTGAACATTCATTGAAAACAAATCCTCAAGAAGTTTTCTTAATTATATTCACTTCAAATTATGAAGCTCTGAAGATTTAATTAGAAATCCTAAAAAGAAACATTCACAAAGAAACATTCAAAGCGGTTCAACGTATCAATGGAGACAAGGTCGTCGTCATGTCAGAGTGGGTATCCGAATCAGAGATTTCATCGCGTCTAGGTCACAAAATCCTTATTGCTGGCCTTTCTGAGGCAGGGAAAACCGCAGTAAAACGAATTTTCTTTTTAAAACAACGTACTGAAGACGTAGACAAACTTTCTGCAACAATTAACTATGAACGTTTATCAGTCACAATAAAAAACACTCCTATCACGATTGTTGATTTGGGTGGACAGAAGATTTTTCTGAAAAAATTCTTAAATGCCTTCAGTCCCTTTGTATTTAGCAATGTAAAGATCTTTATCTTTTTAATTGATACAGCAAATAAAACTACTCGGAATAACGCTTTTCAATACTTTAAAGCATCTATTGAGAAATTATATAACTACTCCCCTGAAGCTGAAGTCTTTGTATTTTTGCATAAGAATGATCTTGTGCGTAGTTCCCCCAATTATGAATCAATTCACACACAACTTAAAGAGAGCTTTCAACTAGAATATAGTGAACCTCTTCGCTTCTTCAGAACATCTATTTATAAACCTGAGACTGTTATTGATTCTTTTGGTCGTATCTTCGAACTTTCTGTTCCAGACATCGCCCAGAGCGACTTTGTTGATGAACGTGCTATTGGTGAAATTGAGGAGTACCATGGGAAAGGAATGACTCTACGCAAAGTGAAAGCTAAGGTTAAGACATCCTCGCAATCAAAAATTCAGATAACTGCACCGAAAATGGCTGGTGATCCAGCTGTCTTGCAACGGTTACAATCACTCATGCAACAAGCAACTGAAGGTTCAGAAGAAGAAATCACAACCTCACCTTCTTCAACACCCATATCGATAACTAAACCTATACCTGTACAAGCAGAAACAACACCAACCGTTAAACCAGTACAACCAAGTGCTGAACGACCAAGTACACCCTCAGAAATGCCCCCTAGTCCAACAATATCTCAGGAAATTTCGTCCTCTCCAACAGAATTGCCAGATTCCTCTGAACCTGAAAGGCCATTAGTTACGACTCCAGAGGTCAGTGAACTAGAAACACCCTCTCAAGCCGAAGAGGTGGTAAATCAAATTGTTTATTTAGTAGAATTTTGTGGAATCGAGCCTGATGAAGCGACTGAAGTGGTAAAATCAGGATATGGTGAATTATTTAAAATTGCTGCTTCCTCAGGCATCCCAGTTCCCTTACTGAGTGATGTTTTTCTGAAATACATTCCCATTGTAAGAACATCTGAAGGAGAAAAGAAACTCAAAAATTTAACAGGTCAAAGACTGCTTGATATCTTTTCTGCTCATCTCAAAAATAAGCTTGATGAAGAAATGATTATTAAATGTCTAGTCTTCGCTGTGGGAAGACCTAAGATGGCTATTGATGAAATTGTCAGTAAATATCTAACCCCAGAGATAAAGAAAAAAGAAAAGGAAAAGGTGAAGAAAAAGCCAACAGTTGTTCCAATGGAGATTCCTCTACAAACAGAAGCCGTAGATAGTACTATTACTTTACCGGGTACTAGAGGAATTAGTTTCAAAGTAGAACTGATCGAGGATACCTCAAACGCTCAAGTAAGTCTGTTTCTTCAGGATCATACGGGTAAGAAAGGGCTAATAGGAAGCTCTCAAGTATCCACTGGCATAAATCAAGATGAAATCCTCTATCTACTCGCCTATGAAATGAATCTAGCGAATGTTGGTTATTTCGAAGATGGGGTCTCCTCTATGGCCTTCTCAGCGAGAGTTATCTACGAGACTATCAAGAAACTCAAAGAACAACCCCTCGTTTCACCCAGAATAGTAGTGGAGAAAGGAAGTTTATTAGATACAATTGATTATCTTATTCCTTTAGAAATTAAGACAAATGGTGAGTTTGTAATCCTCCCTGACACCGATCAAATAGGTTTTTCCGTGGAGCAAACTCAAAAGAGGGGTGTACTTATTAATTTTGTTCAACGTGGGCATCCGATTGGGGGAGTTAATATCATTGAGACTGTTAGTCAAGCCCAATTAAGTGGACTACTAACTCAAGCCTTGCAATTACCTATAGAGTCAGCAGGTGCAGTAGATTTTGCGGCACGAATGATTGATATTATTATCAAGACTTTGATCAAATCCAAAGATACTAAATTCCCACGAAAAGTTGATTTAGTGAAGAAAGAAGTGAAAGAAGATGAGGAAACTTCTCAGAAGTTAATGCAGTACCTTTCACTGCTTGAAAGTGATTAGAAAAAGGGGAAGAGCTCAGAAAATCAATCTTCTTCTTCAATGAGGTCAGTAGTTCCGTAGATGTTTACATAGCTCATTACTATAGCACTGACATATTTTCTGATTTCATTAGCTTTAACGCGAATCAATACCTTGTTTCCAGAATCCTTTGCCATAGTCAGATGGAATTCATGCACTTTTCCTTGAATCTCATCTTTGAATTGCTCAATAAGAGTAAAGATATCCTTTTGGACGAGAATATTTACAGTGAGGTTTTCTTTTCCGCCACGTGCTTCTGGTTTCTCCAATGCAAATCCAAAACTCATAACACTTATCCTTAGTTGTTCAGCAAGTACGAAATCGTATGAAGACGGAATCTCGCTTGCAAAGTCGTCACTAAACCCAGTACCACTGAACGAACGATCAGAAAGTGCTACTAATTTGCTATAATTATCTTTGAGCATCTCAGGGATGACAATAATAGGAATAGGCCCATGTAGCTGATCGAAGAAACTGACTACAAGGCCCAAAGTGTGACGGTCAATAGAAGTAATTATTTCCTCTTCATCAATTTTGGGGACTCCAGTCATTACTAAATCTTTATCTAAGCCAATAATCTCCGGTTTTCGTATGAACCGTACATAGACAATTGCTCCAATGAATATTAGAAAGACGGCAAGACCAGCAATTAACAGTAACTCGGGGGGAAGCCCTTCGGGCTGATATGGAATAAGTTCGATTCTTTCAGGATGATTTCTGATATCAAACGCATTCGGATTACTATTTCCTGCGTTGTCAGATGTAGAAACGTAGAACAGAGGTTCATAATCATTTCCATCCTGAATATAGTCAACAGAGGCTGAATAAATTAGTATTTCACCATCGGTTCTAAGATATGTCATCTCAATTGTGGAAAAATCACCATCTTCTTGATAGATAGAAGATCCTTCACCCTCAACATCAACGAGATTGAAATAGTAGTATAAGAGGACACTAGATACACCTGACCCATATTCTTCAATGGCTGCGTAGAAGGTGAGGGTTGTAGGATTAGTTTCAATATCTTTATCAAACCAAACTCCAGAAGAACCGCCCGTCGTTTTGATTTTTGGAGCAACTCCATCGATCAAAGTAAAGTTAAATGACTCAATAGTAGTTACTCCGATAATAGATTGTGCGGTAATTGTTACAACGGCTGATGTGTTGAAATAACTCCCATCAGCGTAATCTAGCAAGTCGAATGTAAAGAACCAATGAGTAGCATTAGCCTCTAAGAAGCCAGTCTTGACTATTGATCCTGACTTGTTTAAATACACGTCATATCTACCGAGAAGGATATTGTGATTCAAAGCATCTGTCATTTCAATAGAAATTTCGAAAGTTCCATCAACTTCCTCTTCCACTACATTTGCCGTGAAATTATGAATTTTTGGACTGCTTTGAATAAATAACGAAAAATAAAACAGGCTGGTAGTATTATCATATCCATCCGAGGCTAAAATTGTCGCATTCCATGTGTCTCCAGCTTGGGTTCCATTCTTAGGAATTGTGCGTAGGTTATCATAAAGTGAATTAGGCACTCCATTCACCGTCCAAGTGATATAAGATAGCTCAGAATCTCCTATATCTATATCCAAAACAGAAATTGCGATACTAACATCCTCATTCTCTACAAAAAATCCTGTGTATTCATTTCCAGTAAGAGAAACAGAAATAACAGATGGGGCTTTATTTACGATGGTTATATTCTGCGAAGTTTGATTTAATGAATATGCAAATAGGTCATCAGTAATTTGAACTTCAATATACCAATAATCACCCTTGAAAAGAACTGAACTGGGTAGAAGATTTGCATCATCATAGCTCGGTTGATGGACTCCATTTCTATACCATCGTGTTATTGTTCCAAAGTATAAAATGAAATCACCATCGACATCAGTGTAATTAACACCATCAAAGAGATCAATCACAAGATTCGTATCAGCATACGTCTCAGAGGTATTTCCACTATCACTTATTATTGCTACTGAAATAATTATGGGAGGAGTATTCTCTACTATAAGTGGGGTAGATATTTTGGGGTCTTTACTCCATTCTATCCCATCAAAGACAAAAATTTCAATTGTCCACACGTCACCTTTATTAATATTATCTGAAAGAATCGAGCTCTGATTTTCAAACATAGGTTGAGGAATTCCCTTGTTTTTCCAGATAATCTTTGCGAGAGATGTCACTTCAAGATCATTATCTGGATCTGAATATGACCAAGAGACATTTAGATTATCAGTTGTATAGGCTGAAGTGTCAGTTCCATTAGGCTTCAGGTTTACATTAAAGGCAAATGGTCTCGCATTCCCAATAATTATGTCAAAACTCGTATTTGATTGAAGTGCCCATTCAGTACCATCATGTGGTTGAACTTCTACCGTGATATTGTCTCCTCTAATGTAGTAATCCGAGAATAAGCGAATTATTACAATATATTCATTCCCGACCTGTTCTGTGGATATAACCGTAATTTCTGTACCCACAATGAGAGTACTATAATTATACCATTGAATAATTGTGTTTGAAAGATTGATAGGATCACCATCATAATCCGAGTAAGTAAACTCAATATCAAGATTCATATCCGAAGTTGTGTAAGAGTTAGTTTCACGAAATTCACTAATGAGAGGGCGACTATTCGTAATAATGATAACTGTTGAATTTACCCACGAACCAAAATCACCGAAGCGGTCGCGTGGTTTAACACTTGCTTTCCACTCGTCACCACGTACCAGATATGCTATTGGTACTATAGGTGTATTGAGTTCAGATACCAAGATACCATTTCGGTACCAACGATATTTTGCGCCTACCACATATCCATCAAGATCATAATCTATATTATACAATGCACTGCTTTCACTAAAATCTGGATCAGTAGCAGTATAGTTGAAATGAAGCTCATCAGAAGCGTAAAAATCTGTACTATTATCAGGACCTAGAATATTTGGTTGTCCTGAAATTGTAGGAATGGCATTACCTATTATCAATCTTGTTCTATACGGCTGCCAAGTCACACCAAGACTTTCTCCATCATGAGGTGTTATTTCTACTGTTATAGTATCACCTGCAACAACGTACGTATTACTTAATGCCCATACTCCATCAACAGTTAGATTACCTCCAGAAGCATACTCAATCGTCCAATTTATCTTTGTTTGCCCCAAATTAATTAGATCACTATCCAAATCTGTGTAAGAATAATCGATTCCAATATCCTCTAGTGTATCAGCTCCTCCTGTTAATGAAACACTATCAAACGACATTAGAGAGTTTAATACCGTGATATTTTCTGAGGTTCTGTTATCAGACCAATCAGTACCATCAAAAATCCTAAGTACATATTTCCACGTCTCTCCCTTCTTTAAATACGTGGAAGGAACTTCTGTCTCATTATATAATCCCACTATTTCTTGACTACCATTAATCCACACAACAGAAATTAAAGTAATACTATCCTCGTCTACGTCAGTTCCTTGATAGTTTATTAATAATGTACTAGAGGTATATACATTTGTAGCTGGAAAAATTTCCGCTGTTAATACTACTGGAGCAGTATTAAGAATCTTTATAGGTAGACTGGAATTCCACTCTCCATAATCATTTTTATTATCTTGAGGTCTAACTTCTACAGTCCAATTATCACCTTTTATCAGGGAAGCAGTGAGAAGATTGCGAATACCATCGAATTGGGGCTGATAAATTCCATTTTTATACCAATGAAAAGACGTTAGAGATTCACTGTCGCCATCAGGATCGAAATAAGTATAATTTGCATATAATGACCCTCCAGCTACTGGATTACTTGAAGTTAAATTAACTTGTAGCGCGCTAGGTGCCTGATTAGGTTGAACACCGATACTAATTGTGGCAGAGGAAGTCCATTCACTATAATCTGTCCCATCGTTTATCCACATGTCTACACGCCATAATTCAGATGTATTCGTTGAGGTAGACGACACTGTTAATGTACCATTGACAAATGACTCAAATTTCCCACTTGTCAAATTGAATCGCCACCAGCGGATTTCTAGAGATGCACTGGTTTCGTTATCTCCATCTACATCTGAATATTGATATGTAGCATCTAAATTTGTGTCATTAGCAACTGTTGCTGGCACTGTATTGTCATTAATTTTAACTATTAATGTAGGAGGCGTATTAAGGATAGTTATGGTTCCAGAGGTGAATATATTTCCTAATCCGATTCCGTCTCCAGGAGTTATTGTAAGATAAAATTGGTCATCTTTTGTGGTCTCATTTTCTGGAAGCTGCAGCAAATCGTTGTACTGATTAAGGAGGAGAAAACCAGATCCATTTCCATTATCACGGTACCATCTGATTTGACTTCCAGTCTCAATATCTCCAGTATCAATATCTAACCAGCTATATTCAACGATTAAGGTTGAATTTGTTGTAGGCACACTTGGACTTATCTCAACATTGAAAACAATAGGAACAGTGTTTTGAATAGTGATATTACCCGAAACATACCAATCACCAAAGTCTTTTCCATCATTAGGCTGAAACTGTACCCGCCATACATCGTCACGAGTCAGTACTCCCGCTGTGATATTTTTCAGATCATTATAAGCGGATTGAATATTCCAATGTGTACCATTCCATTTTTCCCACCGAATCACTGATCCCGATTCGGGATCTAGTTCAGCATCACTGTAACTGTACAAAAAGTACAAGGTGTCATTACTAGTCACTGGAAGCAAGATAGAGGAAGAATTCCGAGACAAGTTCAAATTGGATGCCTCTGGTGGTGTGTTTACGACAAATCCTGGATGTTCTGATGAAGTGAATGAATTTCCATATGTATCGTTAAGAGTAATAACAAAATTCATCGTCCCCTCAATCATTATGATAGTGTCGTTCATGAATCCAGAGGCTGTATTCTGCATAACAGCCCAAAGGCTGCTTGTGTCAGCCATGTTTTCATGGTAAGTCACATTTATTATTACAGTATCAATTACTCCCCAAGTGTCAGAAACATTTGCTTTAAATTCTTTAGTTCCTGAATAATATTCCCAGTCTATCACACCAGGTATAACAGAATCGTAATTAAAAGTGATATTCTTCTCTATTGAAGCAATTGTTAAGTAATTTCCAACAGTATCTGAAGCATTAATTATCTGATATTCATAATAATCTCCATATGAAACCCCAATTGGTTGATAAATCCAGAGTCCGCTTCCGTTTTGGCTCATCAGATGATCTGTCCCATTTAAACTTAGGGTGACGCTTAATACAGAAGAATCGTGATCAGTAATGTTTGCCCAAAAAGTTGGTTGACCATCACCAGGATCGTCTGTACTAAAATCATTTATGACTGGAGTAGCATGGTCATTTTCAGAACTAATGGTTAACAAGGCACTAGAAGGCATTTGGTTTAGGTAAGCTAATTTCAACCAATCAATTGCTCTTGCAGTTCTAGAGAGGCGAATTTCATCAAGATAACCATCCCATTTTTCACCAGTCCAGCCTTCATTATAACCAATATGTAGTAAATGGTTATTGTTTTCTAATGATAATGTTCCTTCACCAATTGTTGATGCGCCCAATACTCCATTCTTATAAACTCTAAGGATTTCTCCATCATATGTCAGTGCGACATGTTGCCATGTACCACTGCTGATGCTTATTCCAGTATTCCAATCTACTCTTATTGGATCTAAACCTATGTAGAGATTAGTGTTATCTAGTACAAAATATAGATGTTCAGTTTGTCCATCCATTTTTGAAAGAATTGTTTGCCATTTGTCTGTAACATCAGGATTAATCCAAGCAGAAGCAGTGATAAACTTGTCGAAACGAAGGCTCGAATCATCTGTAACGTTTATAAAATCATCAACATCATCAAAACCTATAGAGGGTCCAACCACTCCTGATGTACCTAAGGTTGGGGTTCCATTGTCAGTACCATGATTATTATTTGAAGTAGCATCCTTTATAGCATCAACTCCTCCACTTGACTCATCGAGATGCCATGTTGCACTGTAGAGATCATCCCACACCGCATCTGGGTTTTGTTGATTACCAATTGTTGAATTTCCGTAATACATTGAGACAATGGTGTTACTTGATATGGAAATTCTCGCGATATTGATGTGGGCTGATAAATGTGCGTGAGTTGTATTGAAATTTTGATCAAACGTCAAATCATGGTCTAATTTCCTTCCTATTGTATCGTAAAAAGCAATATCGTCAGCGTCAGGTTGAACATCTGTTTTTAAATCAGAATCATAAAGATTTAATGATAATGGAAAGTTAAATATATCCTTATCTCTTGTATAGGTAATCTCGGCATATAATTGAGTGATTCTCAATTCCACAACAGTTTCAGTCTGGTTATAATCAATGTATCCTCGTACACCAATTTCTAGATCTGAAAGATCATCCCAAGACCAAGGCTGGCCAGTGACAGGATTAGTATTCCATGTATCAGTGAAAGAATTATATCCAGTACTTGCCCATTGTGAACTTCCGTAGTAATTCTGTGTTGCAGGTCGCACGAAAACACGAATATTTGATGAGAATACGGAGCCAGATCCCGAAACTGTCCTTCTTCTAGCCCGACTATGAAGAGTAATACTTGTAATACTTCCGTCAAATTCATTTTGGAGTCCTTTAAGTTTGTATGAGCTATATCGATTTGACGCATCAACGGAAGTATAGATAAAAGTCCCATCATTATCATATTCCACCTCATCAATGGCTAAATAATCTTGTACTGCACCAATACGATTGTAATGATTCCAAGTTTGTGTATAGCCTGGTGCCCATGGTCTCACATTTACAGTCTCATCCGTTTGACCTAACTGCTGACTATCTACAATTATATCCTTTTTCCTTCCATAAGACTCATCTAACCACCAATCAGTGTTCTCAACTTCAGTACTTACGCTATAGAATGAATTAGGATCATACTGGTTTGTATATTCGGTATTAATACGATCGAATGATAGTTCTTGTTCAATAAAACGGATTTCATCTATTTTACCATCGAAAAAATTAGTATTATTTGCATGAGCTCCAATTGTGAACGATTTGGGATTGTTAGGAGAGGAAAAATCGTCATTACCACTATAACTAGCACCAGCTCCGTAAAACTCTCTCAAGGATGTATTATCTACTCCGTTGATATATATATTCCAAGATGATGTATCTGAATTCACTCCTGTATCGAATGTGATGTAGAAGGAATACCAATCCGAAGGTACGGCATTAAAATCAATATCCGCGGTCATATGAAGACCATCATCATCATCATCAGCTACAATGATATGTAGTAAACCATCAGAACCATCAATGTACAAGGTGTAACCTGTATATTCAGGAGAACGTGGATGAAATTTATCAATAATAACATCAGTTGACGATGTTGAATCGCGATAAAACCAGCCAGATATCGTGAAGAAAGTACCCCCACTTAATTCAAGTATATCAATATCACCCATTTCTACATAATCATTTGTACCATCAAAATCTTGGGCATTACCGATTACTCCTGTTGTATCATCATTCCCATGTTGATTCCCATGGTTAATATTTGCGGTTGAATCGGTATGAACATTGACAGCGGAACCCTCATCACTTACAGAATCTCCCAGATGCCACACTCCAATATAATCACTCCAGACGATATCTGGTTGGTGATAACCAAAATTCGCTTGATTTCCATAATACATGGTAATAAGAGTATCAATATTAGCATATAGAGTATCTACTTGAACCCAAACACGCAAATGAGCATGTGTATCGTTGAATAGCTGGTTCCATTCCTCTATTTCATAATAAAGCTCTGTATCTGTACCTTGGTTTTTGAATACAAGATTATTACCACCAATCTGAATTCTCCCATCTTTATGAATATCAGTATCATAAATATCAAACAACACATTGATTTGTGAGAGATCACTGCTTCCAGAGACTTTAGTGTTATCAATCACTAGATCTTTTCTAAATCTGTATAGTTCTGATGAAGGAGGTTCTTCTAATGCACCTACTGAATAGAAAGAGTATGGGGAAAACTGATTGTTATACTCTGTACCTATCCAATTTGCCGAACGCGCAACATTAGAAAGACGTGCTTCATCAATTTTTCCATCATAATACCGCTCATCTTCTCCAGTATTTACATTGGCTAAAATAACAGGTAAGGATGAATCATCAATAGAATCTCCATCCTTAAAATAATTGTTACTATCTTGAGATCCATCAATGTATAAATAAATTCTTTCTGAAGCACTATCCCATGTGAAAGCTACATGATGCCACGTACCAGTCGTGAATGACATGGCAGAATCTCGACTGATAGCTGCAGATCCTCCAGTACCGTCTGTTGATAATCGAACTCTCATTCGATCATTTGAACCACTACTAACTACAGCTAAGGATATGATATGCGCTGATGTGACTCCAGATGGAGATTTACAAATAATACGATCATCGCCAGTTGTGTCATGGAAAATCCATGCTTGAGCGGTAATCCCAGTCCAAGAATTCGAATTTACATCTCCAATGTTTATTAGATCATTTGATCCATCGAAATCTACACTTCCATCAAAAATTCCTTCTTCCTGATCAGAACTTGTCATAGAACCTGCTGCTGATCCATCATTAGTATTAGCGGTACTATCATAGATTGTTCCCGTTGGATCTTCACTGAGGTGATATACACCCTCATAATTGTTAGCCCACACTCCAGTTGGGTTAGCTTGATTAGGAATTGTGTCGTTGCCGAAATACATAGAGATTATGGTATCTGTTGAACTTGATAGATCCGTTTTAACCCACGCTATTAAGCGGGGAACTTCCTGTTCAAAAATTTCGATTTCATGATCTAGTTTATTCCCACTAGCATCTGTGAACATAATATCATAGCCAGTCGATTGACGTACACCGAAAAGATCCTTATCTCCATAGAGATCAACCAATACAGGAAAATCATTCAAATTAGCTAATACTTTAGACGAATCTATTGTTATATTCTTTCGAAACATGAACCCCGCTCCACCCCAAGTAGGAAGAGAGAAACTGTTAGCTATTTTTGATGTCGTGACTGGGAAACGGCTTATTTGGTTTTTTTCGTTGTAATTGGCCAGATCCTCAGCAGTTAGTCGTGGAATCGGGGATTTTGTTTTATCCTCATCGTGTGTTGAAACTCCTAATCCTCGTAATAGGTCTGTTGTGAAGCCTTCAGTTTCCCCACCTAATACACTATTGAAATTAATCATCAAGGCAAAAACGTTTAACGTTAAGATTGTTAATAGCACAACATGTTGTACTTGAAATATTCTAATCCTCATAATTTGTATCTCCAACAGACTTTTATCACTTGAATCAAATTAAATCCGAAATCTCAACTATGAATATATCTAATTATGGAAATTCGTCAAGATGCTGCGATATTCGGAATTAGGACAGATTCCTAATCAATGGTGCATCCGTCTTAGGGCATGTAGATGAATTGAACTTAATATACATTCCCTTATCCCTGTCAACTAGAGAATTTATCCGCAAGAAACGGTGTCAATACCGCGTATAACCATAACAAAGAAGCAACAATTATATAGAAATTAATTCCTATCAAAATCAATCCTTCTAGGAGAAAAATTGTAAATCTTAAAAAGGTGAAAGCTTGCATTAATACGAATATTATCGGTGGAAAATTTTCAGTGATGCAGCAAAAAATAAGTTTTTCAGATTTGAAAGAGAATATTATTAAGTTTCTAGAAGGGAAAAGGGGTATTGTAGTAGCAACCTCATCAAATAATCGCGTAACCGCGAGAACAGTCAGCTTTGTTAATAATGGACTCCAAATCTTCTTTTGGTCTTATGGAAACCATACGAAATGTAAGCAAATTCAAGAGAATCCAAATATAGCGATGTGTAGAGACAATTTACAGGTTGAAGGGATTGCTAAGTTACACGGAAGTATCTTAGATTCTAATAATAAGGATTATTTGAGAGAGTTTCAAAAGAAATTCCCTAAAGATTATGATAGATACGTTAATGAACCTGATATGATACTAGTGAAAGTGAAACCTGTTTTATTCATATTATTAGTAAATATTGATAGAATGCTGTATCGTGATCATTTAGATATCGGAAATAATCTTGCTTATCGGATAGAGCTAAGAGATTAGTATTTTGAATCAGGGAATCTTTGTTTAGGTTATTTCTTTTTTATTCCTTTGAAGGACAATTCGGAATTTCTAGGAAAGCAGAAGGATTTTTTTCTTAGCCCTCTTGTGATACCGTAACCACAATCTATATATAGAGTCAATATATAGAGTGTAGACAGAGTTGAAATCATTGGACTTGGATAAAGAACTTCAAAAATACGAAATAGAATTCAAGAAAGGGTTTTCAAAGCCGCTTATTCTGTTCACTCTTGCTGAGAAGCCAGATTATCCCTTTCAAATCTCCAAAACCGTTAGAGAGATGACAAAGGATAAAATTTCAATTGTTGGATCAAATATCTATCCAATTCTTACAAATATGGAAAAGAGTGGTATAATCCAAGGAATTAAAGAGGAGGAGTCCCGCAAAAGAGTCTATTCTCTAACTGGGGATGGTAAAGATTTCTTAACTTCCTTGCAGCAGACAATGAAAGAGTTTGTTGATATTATTCAAGAAATGATTGATGCTTAATGATGTGTTGAAATAAAATGGGTAAAAAATCGAAGATAAAACAAATTGATTTGTATATTGATGAGGTAAGTCAATATCTTCCTTATTCGAAAGAAAAGAAGCAAGACGCTCTAGATGAGCTGCGAATAGACGTTCAATCCGCAATGAATGATTCAGAGGGAGAGGTTCCTTCCTCAGTTTTTGGATCTCCTCGTGATGTTGCTTTGAATGTAAGTCAAGGAAATGATTGGCATTACGAGCGTGCTAGATGGACTACACGATTTTTCGCGTGGTTGATCGATTTTATTGCTGAATTAGTATTAGTAATTGCATTTCTTTCCGTTGGACTTCTTGTTCTAATCTTCACAATAATCCCCTTGGATGATCTGATGACTGAATTCACCAACTGGGAAAGTGGAATTGTTGATTTTTCGCTGCAAGGCGTACTATTATTAGTGTATATTTCCATTCTTACAATTATTACAGTTATTATATTCGTGGGGTATAATGTTGTACTGGAGTATTATTACGGTTCAACCATCGGAAAGAAGCTTTTTCATTTAGTTGTTGTCGATCAAACAGGAATAAGAATCACCTGGAAACAGGCAATAATCCGTAATTTTTCTAAAGTTTTCATAATTGAAGAATTCTTACCTGTTGATGTCATCTTAGGAATGATTCTGGAACGGTTTGACCCAGAAAAAACAAAGAGTCAACGTGGTTTAGATATCTTAGCGGAAACGATTGTTGTCAAAGTTTAAGAACAAAGTGATCATCATATGGCAGGTATTGCACACTTAGGCATTGTGTTAG
>DXJL01000082.1 GCA_019057635.1 Candidatus Heimdallarchaeota archaeon | reverse complement strand
CTTTGAGATATTTGTAGTACTCCAATCAATTGAAGAATACACCGCGTCCAAAGGAATTAAAAGAACTAAATGGAATAAGAGGAATTAAAAGGATATTTAAAACCTAAAACCCACAACATAATCAGACTCGCTACATAATGATCCCGATTCTTTTTAACTCATTTTTCTTAGACTTCCTGTAAATCTTTCATTTTTTGAATTTGAAAGTATCAGTTTAAGCTCTGACCAATACTCATTTCCTACAATTTGCTTAATGTTCTCCAATATTTCAATCGTCAGTAAGTCTTCAAATTCAATCCACTTGTTGTTCAAAATAATTTGATTTCTAGCAGAATTCAAATCAATATCTCGCTTACCACAAATATCAACGACAAGTAAAACTGGGAATGGCCAACTGATGCTAACTTGAATGTTTCTCTTTTCCCAGAAAGATGGGAATAAGGTGGCAGGAATTTCAATTCCATGTAAAGAAATTTTTGAAACGGATTCAGCTAATGTAGTATCTCCCGACGAAGTATCAATATTTCCATCTTCATCAATAGTAATAGAAGTTGAACTTTGCTTAATCTCATTATCACTCGAATAAATACTTTTCTCTAATTGATAGGAATCCCCTTCTATTTCAATAGATCTAGAGTTCAAATTGATGCTCTGGGTAGGTCTTCCATGGCTTCCAAGTAATCCAACGATAACTGAAGCTACTATACCATTTTCTATATCATCTATTTCAAAAACAATTTCCTTTATGTTTTCGTGTTCTTCCCAGTTATGTTTTTTTAAAGAATTTACATCTATCTTCTTAAAACTCGTTTCGTCTCTTACCCTGGAAATCCCATTTGCTTTTATGGTGATTTTGAAAGGTGGATTTGGCACTACATTTTCCACAGCCTGAATAAAGTCATCCTCAGATAGTCTCTCCCATGGATTTCGGCTTTTTCTCAGTACCAACTTTGTCGTTGTGCCCGGTGTTGACCTTTGTCCTTGTTTAATCCAGAAGATACTATCGTGCCCCTCCACGGTTAAGTTTAACGGTGAACTTGACGAATGAGGTTCGTAAACTCTTCTTGTATCCACAATAAGAGTATCCGAGATCATAAAGCATGACAGAATTCCAATTCCAAATCGTGATGTAGGACTAAAATCTGCATTTGATTGGGCTTTAAGGTCGTAAAAATCTGCTGACTTATAAAACGAGTTACCAATATTGGTATAGTACTTATCGATGACGTATTGATCCATTCCTATACCGTTGTCGATCACTTCTAAAATACTTTCCTCTTTGCTTCCATCGTAACTTACGATTATTTCAGGATCAAATACGTTACCCCAACTCTTTTCCATTGCCTGCCTTAGCAAACAAGCATCTATGGAATTCTGTAAAAGCTCACGAAGGGCAACTTCAGGGTTTCCGTATAATTTTGTCCCCATTAATAGATCAACAACTTGATTTTTACTTAAGCTAAACCGTGTTTCTCGAAAAAGGTATTCTGGATTTCCATCAATATCTTTCTTTGTTTCAATTTTGGTCCTATCTGTTCTATAAGGTAATGTTAACTTAAGATGTTTTCCAATACTCAAAAGGGACTTTTTTATTTCCGACAAAACGTTATTACATGAGCTTAGTTCGTTATCAATCAAATCACAGAATTTATGAATTGCTGACTCTATTGCAGGGTGTCTACACTTAGCATGAAACTGAATTAGATCTTTGTTTATTATCCAGGCTTCAACAGAACGATGTTTTTTCCACTCTACTAAGGAGACTGGGTTTCTTACAGTTAGATTAGATAGAAGGACCTCGGGAGTACGTTTGGTATCAAAATCAAGTATATCAGCTAATCTAAGGATAACGCCAATTAATGGTAAGCATATAAATTCACCGTGCCCACTTAGGTATTGCATGTCCATATTTAGCAGTGAAAGCGCATCTGAGTTGTGGCTAAAACAGATGTCTGCAAATTCTACGGTCAAGTCCGTCTCTTGATACTTAATCTTCTCATTCCAGTCCGCTTTAATTATTTCTCTTGCGCGATTGGAATGAGTTTCTCTTATGTAATCAGAGATTAAGTAGCCTTTTAGCAATTCTGATTTACTGCATTCTCTTTCAGTAATATAGTCACGAATCTGAGATTCTTTTTCTGGTCTCGCTGCAAGATATCTCTTAAATTGATCGTATTGCTTCTGTTCTACTTCGTTGAGGGAAGGAGCTGCATCCCAGTTTTTCTTCCATGCAATGATATCGTCTTCAGATGGTGCCATGCCGATATCATGGAAAAAAGCAGACAAGATCAACAGCATCAATTCTGGAACGCTTAATTGTTCTAAGTTCTCTTTCCCAAGAATCAGTTCCATTATTCGTAGTACTTGAAAGATATGATCACCATCATGAAGAGTATATTCGCCCATGTTTTTCAATACTGTCTTTAATCGATGGTATGCATAAAACGACGATTCATCTACCAATGAAAGCACTTGTGATCCGGCATCATCACTTTCGCACTTCTCGGATAGAACTTTATAAAGTTCAGAGGCCTTTAATCTTAATCTGGTTTCTTCTCTCCAAGCATCATTCATTTCTTCACCTTAATCTAAATAAATGTGTGACATGCGGGACGTCCATAAATAAGTAAATAACTGCTATAGCAACTGATAGTTATTGT
>DXJL01000081.1 GCA_019057635.1 Candidatus Heimdallarchaeota archaeon | reverse complement strand
GTGAAGATTTAAAAGGTGTTCCTGGAATCGGACCTCGGACTTTTGAGCAGAGTGTTGGATTTTTGAGAATACCTGATGCACCTGATCCGTTTGATAACTCTCCTATTCATCCTGAATCATATGAATTAGCAGAAAGCATTATAAAATTAGCTAAATTCACTAAAGATGATTTATCTACCAACGATCGTCGGGTACGGTTGCAACGACAGTTAAAATTGCTAAACCCAACCTTTGCTGCTAAACAATTACATCAAGAAGATTATATGGTCACTATTACTGACATCATTGAAATCTTGCAAAATCCCTATCGTGATCCAAGAGATGATTTTGATAAACCAATCCTGAAATCATCTGTTTTAACGATAGAAGATTTAGAGGTGGGTAGTATCATTGAAGGAACTGTCACCAATGTAACCGATTTTGGCTGTTTTGTTGATCTTGGGGTAAAAACAAATGGACTTATTCACATAAGTGAGATTTCTGATAGTTTTATCCGCCATCCCAGAGAGGCAGGATTAAAAGTCGGAGATATTGTGAAGCCTCGAGTGAAAGATATAGACCTTGTTAAAAAAAGAATTTCTCTTTCTTTGAAGAAAGAATTGAGTAAAGCAAAGGATAAGTTCAAGAGATCCCCCAAAAGACGAGATTCATCCAGTAAACCTGTGAAAAAAAGCAAACCACGAACCATCGAAGATCAGAAGATTGATAGTTTGTTTAAGAACGGGAAAATTCAGTTATAACGTGAGAGTTTGTCGATTACGTCTGGCTTCAATCTTTTTGATTAGTCATTTTAAGCCAAATGCTTTTAAGCAGACTGAACTGAATTCTGTTCTAAAGTTATCTCGGACAGTTTGTATAAAATGATGGAAATTATTTACTTTGTCTGTTTTTGGTTCTTTTCTCTTCTCTATATCATTGTGAAAAGTATTAAATCAAATGAAATTAAGTTTAACCCTGAATTCTTAAAAAACTTGACCCAATATAGTACGATTATTAAGGTCTTCCCAGCAGGCTTGGCTGTATTGTTTACTTTATACAATGGACACAATTCTATCTATTTATCACTAATTTTAAGTTTGGGACTATTTTTTTGTATGCTAGGAGATTTAGGTATGGAGAAGGGTCTAATTCCAGGACTGCCCATCTTCTTAGTTGCTCAAATATTACTTCTAGTAACTTTCACAGGTCAAGCGATTGAATTTGGTATAACTACTGACTCCTTATTATTGACTGGAATTGTAGCTGTTGGAATGGTTGTGTATATTTTCCTTTTTCTCCGCTATTTAGAAACTTCTGACAAAGGACTAGGAAAATTTAGAATACCTGTGTTAATCTATTGTATATTTATTTCAAGTATGTTATCTTCGACTATATTACTCTGGACTATTGCAGGTGTATTTGAATTCGGTCTCGTTGTGCTTGGTGGATTGTTATTTGTCACCTCAGATTCAATTATTGCAATAAGTGAGTTTCATCACGATATTACCTATAGAGAAATTATAGTGATGAGTACTTATTTTGCTGCAATATTCCTCCTCTCTCTAAGTCCGCTTATAATTCTCGTTTAGGAAGTGAGAATTCCGTAAGTTCAGCTCAAATTATTTATATTTCCTTATCATATAACTGATTTATCAATTAATTTTCTCCGAATCCTAATAGTACGAAACAATCGAATTATTGCTTGAAAAGAAGGTCATTTTATGGAATCACAGGAAACTCAAGAACAACTGCCAGAAATAATTGGTCACGCTAGTGAATTAAACAAATTAATAACGCAATTAAAGACTGACATCCAAACAGGGTTGAGTTCAAGTGAAGCAAGCAAACGGCTAGAGGTTTATGGGGAGAATAAAATACCAGAACCAAAGCAAAGCTTCTGGAAGGTTTACTTAGCTCCTCTAATGAATACATTGATTGTGATATACCTTTTAATGACTACTTTCATTCTAATACTGGCATTGGTTTATTTTTTATTTATTGATTCGAAAGATACGAGCATTTGGTTTACAGCAATACAATGGGTGATCATAGTTGGTGTTAATTTCCTAATCGCTATTGTACAACAGCAACGTGCACAAAAACAAATTGAAGCGCTACAGAAAATGTCTGCTCCAGCTGCACGAGTGATACGTGATGGAACAGAAGTTGAAATCACAACAGAAATGGTAGTTCCAGGAGATATTATTATTCTCGCCCAAGGAGATAAAGTACCTGCAGATGCACGAATAATCAATTCTAGTTCTTTCCGTGTGAACGAATCCTCATTGACAGGAGAAAGCGTTCCAGCAACAAAAGTCGAAGATGGTAATAAAGCCTTTGAAAATGATACACCGATTGGCGAAAGGAAGAATATGGTCTACAATGGTACTTTTGCAACTATGGGGTCGAGTAGACTTCTTGTTGTTAATACAGGCGGACGAACTGAGTTTGGTAAAATAAGCTTAGAGTTGGCTGAATTGAACACAGGTGACATTCCCATTCGCCAAAAGGTAAATGCGATTGGAAACTACCTTGCAGGAGGGATGATGATTGTTTTTAGTCTTTTACTAATTTATCAAGCAACTATAATCCTTGATAAGCTAGAGAAAGGGATTATTCCGTCTGGTGACTTAAAAGCGTTAATCGGTACCATCATATTTGATATTTCGAATATTATAATCAAAGCAATGTCCGTTGTACCAATCAATATTCCCCTTCTTACTACAATAATCTTGCTTACAGGAGTATTAGCAATGGCCAAACATCGTGTAATTATACGAAATCTCGCTTCGATTGAGAGTTTAGGTCGTATATCCATACTTTGTTCTGATAAAACGGGTACTATTACTGCAGGCCAGATGACCGTAAAAGGTATCTGGAATGCCTCCTCTGATCAGCATTACTATGTAAGCGGTTTAGGTTATTCTCCAGAAGGATACATTTCTAAAATTAAAAGAGAAGATCAAACTCGAGTGACAGAGAAAGAAGCACAGGTTCTAGAACCTGTTGGTGTTGAACTTGATTCATCACTCGGAATGCTGATTATTTCAGGTATGTTCAATAATGATTCAAAGATTACTGAAGAAACAGTAGGAAATCAAGTGGTATATACAGGTACTGGATCTCCTACAGAATCGGCTCTTATGACACTTTTTAACAAAAGCAAACTATCTGAATCAGGGTTATTGAAAAAGTATGAGTTGATGCGTGAATTTCCATTTGACTCGTCGCTCAAGCGTATGAGTAAAATTTATAAAATAGATAAAAAACCCAGGATATTTTGTAAAGGAGCGACAGAGATATTACTTCCTCGTTGTTCGCAGATAGGATATGGAAATGATAAAAAGAAACTAACGGATGCTGATAGGAAGAATATTCTTGATGAAGTTGAAGCAGTTGCAGCTCAAGGTTATCGGGTGTTATCGTTAACTTATAGAGATCTTGAGAAACTTCCCCCTAAAAATGACAAGGAGAGAGACTTTGTTGAATCTGATCTTTGTTATCTTGGTTTTGTAAAAGTGTTAGATCCTCCGCGTGATTTAGTGGATGAATCTGTTCAGGAAACTTTAGCTGCAGGAATTACACCCATAATGATTACTGGTGATTCACCGATTACTGCCTCCTCCATTGCGGATAGTATTGGCCTTTTACAACCTCAAAGACATCAAACCCATGAAGGCAGAATGGCCACACTTCTAAATGATCCTGATTTTCATGACACTCGTGTTTTTGCAAGAGTAGCTCCACAGGACAAGCAAACAATTATTCAAAGGTATCAAAATCAGAATCGTGTAGTAGCAATGACTGGCGATGGGGTTAATGATGCGTTAGCATTAAGTATGGCTGATGCGGGGATTGCTATGGGTATATCAGGAACAGAAGTTTCCAAACAGGCTGCCGATCTTGTGATTGCAGATGATTCATTTAATTCAATAGTAACAGGAATTCGAGAGGGACGTGCTCTCTTTCAGCGAATACGTGTAATAATATTCTTCTTTATAGCGATTAATTTGAGTGAAGCTGCGTGTTATATAGGAGCTTCATTTATATCAGGATTCATCCCAGGGTTTGAATTAATGGATAACCTCCAGCGAGCATATATCTTCGGAATTGCCCATACTTTACCACCTCTCGCTTTAATATTGGATCAGATCCCACGAGGCATAATGAACCGTGACCCTATAGATTCAGAAGGAATTTTCAACCGAAAACTCGCAGTAACTCTTCTTGCTGTAGCAGTTAGCCTCGCCAGTGTAATTTATATCGTTTATTTCTCTGCATTCTTTGGTTTTATCCAAGTAAATGCAACTAATCAACAATTCTACATTCCAGTATTTTTTGATGATCCTAGAGTAGAAGCAAACAATTTACGTCCCCTTAGCTGGAATCATGCCAAAGCACGCACACTGATGCATACCATCTTATATTTGGCCATTCCTTTGATGATTTTGTCTGTTCGGCGAATAGACGAATCCCTCATTAAAACAATTCGAG
>DXJL01000080.1 GCA_019057635.1 Candidatus Heimdallarchaeota archaeon | reverse complement strand
TTATGATCAAAAACTGATATTTGGAACGTAGGACAGGAATGGAGCATGGAGAGAGAATGTTTTAGATCCCATCGTGTTTTCCACGTGAAAGGCCACACAATCAAACGGGTCACGAATCTTAAGAGAGAGGCACCAAAACCCGTATAGGGTAATTTACGAGCAATTAGAGTATTTAACGGAACAGGTCCATTTTCGAGGACGACAGCTCGGATTGGTTGATCTTTTACTAAGGTACTCACTAATAGTGTGCTGAATGATTGGCTATACACTGCAATTTTTCGTTTATTAAGATTATCACGTGAGATGAGGTATTCATACGCCTTTAGGATTATTAATGAATAATGACGCGTTGAAAAATTCTTCTTTAGAAGAAGGCGCGTTGATTCATCAATGTTATGAATAATAGGGAGTAAGACATTAAATCCCATGATTTGAAATACTCCAGATGTTTTCAAACTGTTTTCTAAAGAACGTTCATTAGTCCAATCTGGGATCATAAGAATGATAGCACCATTTTCTTGCTTACTGGGAAAAAACCAGGCTTTCTGTAAATTATCTTTAACAGGAAAAGAGATGGAGGTAGCTTCTAATCCAAAATCACTTGGAAGTTTTATTGGAAGATCTTTCCTGGCTGTAAAATAGATATAAAGGTATGGAATGATCTCTGTGAAACGAATAATCATGATCAGACATATCAGAAGAATAAAGAAGGCACCAATTAACAAAGGATCTACCATAGGTTCGAACTCACTTCCAATAGGTTATAATCATAACCCGTCTTAAAATAAGTATTGAATTGTGCTAATAAATAACTATTTTGGTGTAAATCGTCTCTCAAATTCCTTTTCAATTTTTTTAATTTCATTTGTCAAAGTTTCAAGAAATTGATTGTGCTCCTCAAATATCGCATTTAAATCCTTTAAAATATCAGCATTCTTTGTTTGGAACTCTTTAATTAGACTTAATTTATTCGGTTTTTGATTTAACGGACTCGTATTTTTGAAATCCCACTCACGCTTCAGAGCTAGTTTACGAGAAGAAAATTTTTCTAAATAGACTAACTCAATTGGTTGTTTACGAGTTATACGTGCACCTTTTACACTATTTAAGCCAATGTGCTGTGTAAGTCGATTCATCAGATGATGAGTATACCCCGTGTAGATTTTCCTATTATACCCACTGGATTTTTTTCCTACGAGTAACATATAAACCCAAAACGACAATTTAAAACCACCTACGAACTATTAGCGGTTATTAAGCTTTCCATGCTTTCGCAATCTGAAGAGCTTTATCAGCATAAGCGATGACCTCTTCTTCATTTTGATATGCTTTATTTCGAATAACCCCATTGATTAAGTCTTCTACTCGCGAAATTTTTATTATTTCGCCTATAGAAAGTTTCTGATCCAGAATTTTCTCCCAAGTTCGAAATAGCTTTAGCATGATCAAATTTGTCAGACAAATTACATGTTCATTTTCACCTCACTCTCTCTCTGAAACCCTTAAAAGGCCTCCCCCCCTCAAATCCTTATAAATCGGAGGTGATGAAAAGAATAGATCGCAATGTTACTGGAATACCTCCCTCGTAACTACGTTAGACGAGTTACCCGTCAAGGGCGAGGGGGTAAGGCCAGTGGTTTTTGAAATTCGAGGAATCAAGCGAGAATGCCAACCCGATTGTAACAAGTAGTCCCTCGAAAACGAATTCATCAACTGAATTGGTTTTTTCCGGATAGCGGATGTGTGACTCATCCTGTCCAGAACGCGGTTTTACTGCGTTGTCTGACAAATTTAGTCATGGATTCTTCCTCAATGGATATAATTTTGGTCAGCAGTTCTTCATCGGTTAGCTGGTTTGATTCTTCATACCTTTCTAGTTCGTTCAGAGCATCGCTATAGTTAGCTTGGTCTATCATCTCTTCTACTTGTTCTAATTGGAACGTATTCATAATAAGTAGACTCGTTTACTTTATCTCTCACATCAACGGACAACCGAATAACAAAGTATCACCCCTTAAGAAAGTTCTTTATGCCTCTTTACTACTTAGGAATCCATAACAGATTGAGGGCAAAACTAACTTAAATGAATGCACTGAACAGATGGGTGGATAGTCATGACTGCCCAAGAAGAGGAACAAAACCCAATCCCAGAATCAACGAAGAATCAAATGTTAGAAAAGATAGCGGTAAGACTATGGGACTACTTTGTACGGTATCGTTTATTACTGATTGTAGGTCTTTTAGCCTTTTGGTTAAAGATAGTTTATACTTCGTCTATTGACATGTGGGATGAAGGTTGGTTTGTTTCCATTGCCTCACGAATAGCTGACGGGTTATCAGATCCTTTCCTACCTTTATATTATAGGGGGAATAATACAACCCTTCAATTATTTGATAAACCTCCTTTTGCTTTCATTTTTGGCGCGCTCCTCATGAATATCTTTGGAAAAAGCACTTTTGGGGCAAATGGCATGAATGCTATAGGTGGTGCTGGTCTTGCGGTAGTGATATACCTCTTGTTCAGTCATCAAAAAGAAACTAAGAGCGCGCATGCTATAGCAGGGCTTCTGGTTGCACTAGCCTCATTTCTAAATTTCTATTCTCGAACTGCATATATCGACCCCTTTGTTATTTTCATGGGATCTATAGTTTTTTTAACAGGAATTCGCGCCATTGATGCGATATTTGTTGATAACAATCTGAAAAAAGGCTATTTATTAATCATACTAACAGGAATACTTAATGTACTAAATGTCATGACGAAAGCATGGCAAGGGGTATTAATTGCACCATCCATAGCCATCTATTTGGTATTCAGATATTTAGAGCGGCATGTTGATTTCTCTCAATTAAAAATTGCTCTACATGAGAGTCGTGAATCATTTTCTCTTTCTTTCTCCGACAATGAGGAACATTCTTCTTCCTCAGAACAAACCTATGCCAATCTTTTCCCGTATTTTGTATTCTTACTTGCATTGGTCATCTCATTTATTATTACTGTTATTTACAATCAACTTCTTGTCGCTGGTCTAATAATAGCTATCGTGAGCGCTTCTACATGTTTTACTGTGTTTCTTCGGTTTTGGAAAAATGAGTTCGTTGAAGGAAACTACCTTGTGTTATTTTTCACTGGAATTACGAGCGTATTAGCAGCATTTGCGGGAAATATCATCGTATCTCTTTTTTATAATCGATTAGAGGATGCTTTCAAACAATTTGCAACTGCTTTAAGTTCGAATAATATGTCCATAATTAAAGGAATTTTATTCTTTCTATCAGAAGGAACACTAGAAAATCTAGAGGCACTTAACAACGAGGTCTTCGTTCTAGCATTATTAGAACTCATCGGAGCATTATTAGGATCGATTGGTACAATTATTCTCGCATTAGTTGCATTTGGGTTGTTATTAGATTTCATTTCCTCCGATAGAGCCTTCATTCGTTTTATTTACGAGTTAATAGACAGTTTTCCCCTAATTATTATGGGTATTTGGTTGATGTTTTGGTTTGTTGGATTACTTCTGCTTGGACTTGTTTTTGATCGAAATGCTTTGTCAATAACGTTAATGGGTGTTGCTATCTCCTTATTACTAATTCCCTTACTGTCCTACTATCCACATCTTAAGAATAAGCTCATAAAATTTTTCAATCTTAAAGCAAGAATTCGTTCTCAAGCAGAACTAACAATTTTCTCATCCCATATTCTGTTTATTGGAATCACCCTCATTGTCATTATTCTCAGCTTCTATCCCTTTATTGCCTGGGTACAATATATCGATGCTAATCTTGTGAACTTTCCATGGGAGGTACGGACCCCAGGAGAGCTTGCTGGTGATCCTAATAAGCCTGATGTCGTTACATATACCTTTTTATTTTTTGATTATTACATTGGGTGGCGTTACACTTCTGGAACCAAGTATAATTTAGCTGATAGTTTAGGGGGTGCAATAAACGATTACGTATTGGTTGTCATGCTTCCATTCTTCCTAATTGGACTCTGGGCATTTTTCTTTTCAGAACGTCGTAATCCCGCGTTGGGCTCTGCCCTGATCACTTGGTTACTTGTCATTCCTCTTGTTTTCTTCCCCGCAATGTTTCAGTTGAATTATTACTATATTCCCCTTGTACTCCCTTATCTTGCTATTGCAGCCAAAGGTTTTGAGTTTATCTATTCATATGAGAAAATGCGATTACTAGCTGTTGATAATGTTGAAAAAGGGCTAGCTGGAGGATATTTTTTCTTAGAAATCGGATTTACATTTGTTTACGTTCCCCTCACCGCTTTTTTGGCTAATGGAAATCTAAATTCTTTGTTCAGAAACCTTTTTGTCGCCGCTATTTATCTAATCCCATTCATTTTTCTTTGCTTTTATGTACTGAAAACGTTTCCTGGAATCATTACTGCTGGGTTTGCATATAAATTCTTTATCGATGCATGGTTTAGGGGAGGGGGTGGGTTGTATCGATTATACGATTATATAGTCCATGATTTCCTAAACCTGCTATTCAAATTAGATTTTTCATGGATCGGAGAAGTGATGGAGTTTGGAGCTCCCCTAGCTACTTTCGTTGGACTGATATTGTTGATTGTTGGGTTGTACTGGTTGAAACCAAAGATTAAACCTCAACTTACAATAATTCTTGCCCTCGCTATGTCAGGGATGTTAGTAAATGTCTCTACTAATGTCCATTACAATCAAATATTCGATCTCCGATACCAGGAGATGGCTATTTATATAAATAATCATGGAGGGGATTATAATTATAGTACATGGGCAATAAATGAGGGAGGTACTCAATTTGCCCTTCGATATTATCTAGAATACGAAGTCAAGGACACAGGTAATTATCCTTTCTCTTCAAATTCAACTTCTGATGTGAATGACTATTTCACTAACCATTTACCCGATATACACTTCTGGGTTATAGTGAATCATACGGGACACTGGTGGGATTCAGAGAAAGGAACAGGTGTACCACCGTATGCTGAAATGTATCCTGAAGCCTATAAATGGCTTACGACAAACCCCGATTTAGCCTGTGTTGATGAAATTGTTGGCTTAACCACTTGGTATAAAATGCACCTATTTGTCAATAAAACTTGGATTACTGAAGTTAAAAAATTAAACTGGGAGACGTTATCAGGTAAATAGCTCACGAGAAGGGATTAATATGTATCGAGATTTATCACAATTAATATATGATTGGAATGTTGATCCCTCGTCAACTCCAAAGGGGCCGACTGATTTACAATTTCTAGATGAAACCCTGCGAGATAGTTTACAATCTGCAAGTGTTAGACATCCGTCTCTGGAGGAAAAAGCGCAGATTATTCGTTTAATGGAGCAACTTGGTATAAATAGTGTAAATCTAGGCATGGATTTTGCTTCAACAAATTTTCATGAAGATGTCGTGGGTCTGGTAAAAATAATTACTCAAGAAAAACTTTCTATCGAAGCTAATTCCCCTTCACGGATGATTCCAGAAGATATTGATATTCTAGTTGATATTATTGGTAAAACTGAAACACCTATTGAAGTATGTACATTTATTGCCTCTAGTCCTATCAGAGTGCTAGTTGAAGGCTGGAAGCTTGAGAAAATAGTTAATGATGTCACCAAGACAATTACTCGTGCAGTCAATCAGTCCATTGAGAAAATTACATTCGTGACTGAAGATACCACTCGATCTGCACCTGAGGTTTTGCAGCAGCTCATAACAGTGGCAGTGGAGGCGGGGGCAAATCGAATTGCTCTTTGCGATACTGTGGGACATGCAACTCCCCAAGGGACAAAAAAGATTGTTGAGTTCGCGAAGACTGTCATTCACGACCTAGGGGAAACCGTAGGTATAGATTGGCATGGACATTGTGATAGAGGGATGGCCTTGGAGAATACACTTACAGCAATCGAGACTGGTGCATCAAGAATTCATGCAACTGCCTTGGGTCTCGGTGAACGGTCTGGTAACCTATCAATGGAGTTATTATTGACCAACTGCAAAATGCTTGGATTGATTGATAACAAATTATATGCACTACCCAAATATTCGAAAACAGTGTCGGAAGTAACGAATGTACCAATTCCCCCCTCTTTACCAGTTATTGGAAAAGATGCTTTCCGAACCCAGACTGGCATTCACGCATCAGCATTGGTCAAGGCGAAGAGACTTGGCGACACATGGTTGGAGGATCGGGTATATTCATCAGTACCTGCTGAATGGATAGGTAGGGAATAGAGAATAGAAATTGGGCCTAATAGTGGAAGGAGCAACGTGATTTGGTGGTTGGTGTACCATCAATTTTCGTTTAATCTTGATCTAGTGAGAATCATCCTTGACCATGCAAAAAGTCAAAATAAAGTCCTCACCGACACCGAAATTTTGAAAATGATTAAAGATTTTGGCCCCCTACCAGAATTGCCCGAACGATGAATGGTGAAAAATATGGTTAACAAAGTAACAGCACGTCACATACTTGTGGATAAGAAAACATTGGCTGAAGAGATCATTGAAGAGATCAATGGTGGAGCAAAATTTGAGGAAATGGCCCGTAAACATAGTACATGTTCATCAAAGAAAAAAGGTGGAAATTTGGGAGAATTTGGCCGAGGCCAGATGGTAAAAGAATTTGAAAAAGCAACGTTCGCATTACAGAGAAATCAGATGACACAAATCCCTGTTAAAACGAAATTTGGCTATCATATCATTAAGCGAACAAGGTGAACAGTCTATTTCGTAAATAATATCCAGAGGGAGTTACTCAACGATTTCTACAGAAATTTTTACACAGTAATTATACAAATCTTTTTATGCAGAAACATTCTCTGAGAAACATGAGATTTGCAAGAATAGTGCAGATTCTTATTGGAATGACCTAAAATATGGCTTTACTTGACGGTGAAATAAGACTTTCATTACAACGTATAGAAAACGCGCTCCAAAATTTTATGGAGCTACGTGACTTTAGAAACTTTATGTTGGCGAAAGCATACATAGAAGAAGGACAAGTTCAGACTGCAATACAGTTCCTAAATCGTATTGACAGAAATGCTGATTATAATGCCCAGTTGGTCATTTCACAAAGCTTATTCATTCGGGCGCTAATTTTAGTTTACGATCTACAATTTACTGATGCTTTAGCCTTATTAGTCAGAGTAAGAGGGATGACCTTCGAGAAAGATGAGAAATTAAAGAAAGATATTACCAAACTCATCAAAGACATCAAAATCCTACAACAAGCCAGCGCTGTCTATGATAACACAAAAACTGCTGAAACAATTCATAACTTTCAACAGGAGACTTTGCGAAATTTAGATGTCTATATCACAGCAGCCCGAGCCCTTTTAAAAAAATAATTAGTGGATAACGTATGCCTTCAGAAAATCAATGATTGTCTGTCCAATTACTTGGGTTAATTGAGCTTCCTCAATACTGGCATCGATCCATACGACTTGGCCACCGATATCCATTTCAGAAAGTCGCTGATAATTGACTAAGACCATTTTCTGATACTCTGTTTTTTCAAGTTGATCATAATTTCGTTTATCGCGCATTCCCAATCGAGTTTGACCAAGTTTGACAGATACATCCAGGATAATCCATAGATCTGGTCGTTTTGCAAATGAATTCTTCTCTAAAACATAATCTAAGGAAAAAACTTTCAAAGCACCTTGATATGCGGCACTAGACATATAATACCGATCAACCAACACCAGTTCATTTCTCTCAAGCGCAGGAAGAATATTGTTCTCTAAATCCCATCGTCTGTCTTCTGTATACCATTCCAACTCTTGTTCAGGAGAGACTTGGTCTCGTTGCTTCTTCACCTTTTGCTGAATTAACTGTGAATACGGACTATTGGGATTAGGTTCATGAGTAACGGTTACTGGATAATTAAGTTCTCGTAGACACTCCGCAACTTTGTGAATTTGGGTTGTTTTTCCCGAGCCATCGATACCTTCAAATGCGATTAGAATACCACGTGAAAGAGAATTCATGAAAAAACACCCTTAGAAATGTCTGTTTACGAGAACAGGTCAGTTTATTCCCAAATAGTCCCAAATTAAAAAATTTCTGCTGTTGAAGCTCCTTTTTTCGATTGAAATTTTATTTATCGGTTGAGATCCCATAATTTCGAATAATTATTACCGCTTTACGCAATAGTTGGGCGAATATTTTTGAAGCTGATGAAGGTGGGTATACTATCATATCAACAACATTTGAGGTATCTTAGCGATGATTGATTTTAGTTTAACCGAAGAGCAAATTAGTCTACAAAAGAAGGCGCGTAACTTTGCTCTGAATGAGATAATTCCTGTCTCCCGAAAATATGACCTGTCAGGAGAATTTCCATATGATGTATATGCTAAAGCATTCGAAGCAGGGTTGCTTAATGTCACAATACCAAAGGAAAATGGAGGATTGGGATTAGGGATACTGGATTCATGTTTGTTAGTGGAAGAAACAGCCGCAGCTGATCCTGGAATAACCACTTCACTTTTCTGTAATAGTCTTGGACAAGAACCAATTATTCTTGGGGGAAATAGTGAACAGAAGGAAAATTTCCTGCGTCCATTTACAGAGAAACTTCAATTTGCCTCGTTTGCCACAAGTGAACCAGGAATGGGGAGTGATGTGGCGGGAATAACAACAACTGTACGAGTGGAAGGGGATGAACTCGTAATAAATGGCCGGAAAATGTGGATAACGAATGGGGGAGTAAGTAAGATTATTAGTTTATTTTGCCGTCTTGAAGGTACAAAGCGTCATAAAGGCGTTACCGCGGTCGTGGTACCTGTAGAAACTGCTGGATTATCTATCGGAAAACCGATTCCGAAAATGGGTCATAAATCCTCAAATACGGTAATGTTACGGATGGAGGATGTAAGGATACCCCTAGAAAATGTCCTTGGTGAACTTGGACAGGCATTTCCGTTAGCAATGAAAACATTTGCTCATACACGACCGACGATTGGAGCATTTGCATGTGGAATGGCACGAGCAGCAATGGAATATGCAATCGCATATGCTAAGAAACGTAAGGCTTTTGAAACTGAGATTGCGAACTTTCAAGCTATTCAGTTCATGATTGCTGAAATGAAAATGCATTATGAGGCCGCGCGGCTACTTACATGGAAAGCAGCTTGGGAAGCGGATAAAAGTTGGGACAATACGGTAACAGCAAGCTGTGCGAAGGCATTTGCCACGGATTCTGGAATGAAAACAGCTTCAGATGCGCTACAGATCTTTGGAGGATATGGGTATACAACAAATTATTTGATCGAAAAGTTATTTCGGGATGCAAAGCTGTATCAAATTTACGAAGGAACTTCCCAAGTGCAACGGATGATCATCGGACGCTTTATGCTATCTAAATACATACCTGTGTTCGATAAAGTGTTTAGTTAGATGTGAAAGGGATTGAATATGTCAGAAGAACAAACTATAGTTAATGTTTACGGAGCTAACTGGTGTAGTGATTGTAGACGTACAAAAAAATATTTAGGTGAACAGCGTATTCATTATGGCTGGTTTGACATTGAAAAACCAGACGTTGAAGGAGAGAAAGCTTTACAATTTGTGTATGACACGAACGAAGCTATTTTCGGTACAAAAAAAAGGAAAATACCCGCTGTTGAAGTTATAAAGGATGGAGAGCGAAAATTATTTGTGGAACCCAGCAATTTTGAGCTCGCAGATTTCTTAGGCTTGGCAAAAAGAGCAAAAAAATCATTTTATCATACTGTTATTATAGGAGCGGGACCAGCGGGTCTTACTGCGGCGATTTATCTTGCTAGAGATGGATATGACGTGCTAGTAATCGAACAGTCAACGGTTGGAGGACAAGCGTTCATCACAAACAGATTGGATAATTTTCCGGGGTTTCCAGAGGGAATTACGGGCGCAAATTTTGCTGAGAATGTTAAAAAACAGGCTGAACGGTTTGGGGTTGAAATTCTCTCCCCTCAAAAAGTCTTGAACGTGGGTACCTGTCATCCTAATGCTTCCTTTGATGAATGTCAGTATAAAGTCGTAAAAACTGAGTCTCAGGAATTTACATGCTCAGCTGTTCTTGTTGCTACTGGTTCTAATTATCGTCAGCTTGTGGTTCCGGGTTCTGACGCACTTTTAGGAGTAAGTATACATTATTGTGCCACTTGTGACGGATTCTTCTACAAAAATAGGAAGATTTTCGTAATCGGTGGTGGTAATAGTGCTTTTGAAGAATCTCTTTTTCTGAAAGGGAAATTTGCTGATCATGTGACGATTCTCGTCCGTGGGAATGAACCCCGTGCTTCTCCTGTTTTACAGGAAAAAGTAAGAGATCGATCAGGCATTGAAGTTTGGGCAAATTCTAAAGTTGTTGAACTACTAGGTGAGGACAGTCTTGAGGCTGTTAGAGTTAAGCATACGGAAACTGGAGAAGTAAAAGATTATCATCCAGATGGAATTTTTGTTTTTGTAGGATTATCACCCAATACAAAGTTCCTAAAGGGAGTTAACCTTGATTCCCAAGGTTTTATCACCACGTCTCAACAGCAATCCTCAGTCCAAGGGATTTTTGCAGCGGGGGATTGTCGCTTCGGCTCAGTGAAACAAGCAGTGGCAGCAGCTGGTGAAGGGGCTGCAGCAGCTATTGCAATCAGGGAATACCTAAGTAATAGCTAATTAATTTCCTTCTCCTTTTTTTTGTCGAGATAATCCTTGGAGATTTCTACAGATCGTCCTTCATTGGATGAATAATCACTAATTAGGATAGAAAAACCTCCCTCTACGAGTTTTTATACTAACTTTCACATTATTCAAATAGATAAACCCCTCTAAGTATTTTTTGGGATTCTAAATATATAAACCAAATACAGAATCATGGATGATGAAAATGATTGATACAGAATCAATAAATCTAAGTAATCTAAATGAAGTTCTCGCCTATCTAAAATACCAAGGGCCTCTTTATTTACGAAGAATTGAGGAAATTCCACCAATTTCGTCTGATTTATCATCCTCTCCTCTCTTTCCTTTGGTATAACACCAATACTATCTTCCCCACGTACTACCTACGTATGAACCATTCTTTTAATATCTCAAGAACAACATTTCTAATATGGCACGTCCCTTACTACGACCTTCACAAGAACGACTACAGTCAACTATCGAATATCTCAATTATACTGGACCCGTATTCACGAGCCTTCGTGCTGAACTGAGTACGGAGGATCAGAAAATCTCACTGAAGATTATTGGTTCATCTGCATATTAACATCGCAATTTATCTTCATATTAACCTCTCAAATCTGAAATAACGCCTTTTGATAATTTGAGTCGGGTTAGGAAGACTAGCAACGGCCATTTTTTCCCTTTTCTCCTTTTCTCTTTTTTTCAATAAAGACTCCCGCAGAGAGACCCCAGGACTTATTATATTCTGGAAATGTTACGGGGATATAT
>DXJL01000079.1 GCA_019057635.1 Candidatus Heimdallarchaeota archaeon | reverse complement strand
TCTACCAATTGAGATCTTACAAAGTAAATATAATTACTCTTGGAATGCTCCCGCTACTGATACCTATTTTGTGGAAATTACTCATACTGCAGAGAAAAGCTTTCCAATCGGGCAGTATAATGTTTCTTTCACTGCTGAAACAGCTGGATACAATTTTAAAACTGCACTAGAGATACCATACAATCAAACTTTCGCTATCAACGTAGATCAGGGATTTATTCCTAGAAAACGCTATTATTTTACGTTTAAAGTAAACGTAAGCCGAACATTAGTAGACATCCGTGTATTTGAATTGAATACAACAACTTCTACAATATTGGATTATGCAATTGTCGAGATCTTCGATGAAGGTCGCCAATCGCCAAAACTAACCGTCCGTGAAGAGCAAGAAGATAGGGACGGTCAAATTAATATTTCAGAGAAGCTTGATACTGGAATTTATTATTTAAGAGTTACACCAGAATCCAATGCAGTTGGTACTTTTCAAATATTCTTAGAATATCGTTTACCACAGCCTTTTGTTTGGAATGTTTCTGCGATCCTTCTAACGATTAGTATAATTATAGTACTTCCAGTTTATCTAATTTTTCTTGATTCAAAAGGGAAGTGGTATCGTGTAAGTCAATGGAATGTTGCTAGCTCTATCCAAAATACTTACAAAATCTTTCGAAACAGTTTCAGAGGAATTTACAATATCAAAGAAGTACCTAGTGACTCAATTTTAATTCATATTGCTAGCATTCCATTTCGAACACATGTCATTCTAAATTTTGTTGAGTCTTCTGAGAATGAAACATTAGTCTTTTCAAAACGTATTAACCGTAAATATGAGTGGGGGGTCTATGTTCTAATAGGTCTATCTGTATTTGATGCATTAAATATTGGGGCTTATCTTTTATTCTCAGTACAATTTCTCCCCCTATATTTTGCCAATCTGACATCTTTGATTTTATTTTTAGCCATTCCAACAATTTCACTGTTGATTATTGTATTATTCACCAATGGATCTTCATATATGACTTACAGCCAAGTCCATAATCGAATCTCGTATATAATACAAAATTTTGAGGATTCAGAAGAAAACACAATGTCCTCCTTAAGTATGGATCCAATCCAAGCTGCTAAAAGTGTAAACTATGTAAGAGTCCTTTGGAATCAAGCAAGACATGCCTTTAAAAATCATAATTACGAACTCTTCGTCATCAAAGCCGATGCAGCAGTGAAAAATCTCTTATCTACAAGATACTTACAAATATGCTCCATAAATTCCCAAACAAAAGCCGATTTTCAAACCCAAGTGGTAGAATTAAGGAAACGTGGATTTGACTTACCTAATGAAAAAAAAATAGCACATTTCAGAAATCTTCGGAATAGGATCGTTCATTCATCAGTTACCTTGGGTGAAAAGGAATCGGTTGATTGTTTTGCTTACTATTCGACGTTCATCACTCGATTGGGTCTTCGACCCACATAAATTCAGTCATTTACCTTTTCGAATTTTGCCAAAAATTCTTGCATTAAACATAAGGTTATTTAAACGAAAAAGAGGTTTAAAAAAATTAACGAAATGTGAAAAATCTGGATGAGTATTCCATGGCTAAGACTACTCTTGAAGAAGTACAACTTCCAAATTCATGCAGGAAAGTATATAGTGTAATTCTTGAAGAGGGGCCCGTAAGTTCCAAGGAAATTGTAGCACGTGTTTCTTGTTCTACTCGTTCTGTGCGATATGCTCTAAAAAGACTTCTAGATGATGAATATGTCGAAAAACGACCCTGTCTGTCTGATATGAGACAAACATTATATTGTGCTAATATTAATAAAATTAAGGGTGAAATGTACTCTTTCAGAAAAGTATTGTGAGCAAGCTCAAAGGTTCCCCCCTCTTTAATACAGCATTTCTTAACCGATAGAGGATTTTATTTATCTTCCGCCAAGTTTTATTGAACTTTTTGCTAGCCTATGTTGTTCACCAATGAAACATTGTGTTTTAATCACTCGGCCATCAAAATGAGTCTGTTCTAGATCAAATTTAATTTCTATCTCAAACGAAAATGTTTCCCCCTCCGCAAGTGAGCTAATTAACTTTTCTTCGGTACCTTGGGAGATCTTAGCTCCTTCAGGAATATCAATTTTTATGAGAGTGTTTTGTAAAGATATTTTACCAATATTCTCGACAATTACAGTCACCAAGTATTCCGAATCTTCCTCTATAGTCTCAGATTCCATGTTAAGATTTAATGCAGGTTCAGCGTCTTTAGCTTCAATTAGAAATTTGTTTGAATTACTTGGATATTCACCTTCTTCATGTGGAATTCCGTAGGTCACAATTAACGGGCCTATTTTCCATTTTCCAGGTAAATTTGGAATTAATGAATAATTAATAGTGTATTTTTCTCCTGTACTGAGATTCAATGGTAATTCGGGTGTGGTAGTTGAGATTAGTCTTCCATGAGATCCAGTTTTTAAGAAGATTGATTTGATTGAAATCGGTGCATGGGCTGTAAGAGTTGAAGAGAGCTGAAACTCAGAGCCTTTCTCTATTATCTGACTTTTGTCCCCTACAAACAGCTCTGATTTGCAGAGAGAACATCGTTGCATAATTTCCTCTGCTTTTAGTTTGAAATTAGAAAATTCCTCTGGAATAGTCGTAGTAGGTAGTGATTCATGTTCTACGAAAGTATCTGAGGACTGTATAAGTGTCCAAGTTGTAGCTAATGCTTTTCCATAGGAATCTGTCAGGGATTTTTTATTCGATTCATAGATGGAGGTTAATTTCTCAAAATCTTTCTCAGAAAGGTAGATTAAAAATTGAATGTATCTTAGTTCGTTTGGTGGAATATTGGACTTTTTACTCAAACGAATCATCTGTAGAACACGATCAATGCTTTGAAATATTTCTTTAATCGGTTTATTTTTTGCAGTTACTCTCAACATCTGTTGATAATACAATTCAGCAGCATTTTCATACAGTTTTGCTTTTTCTGCTGAAAGAGCAGCATTATCGAGAGCTAAAAGATTCATTTCTTCCGTGTCAAATCGTAGATAAGATTTTTGAAAAAATTTAAACGCGGATTTAAAATTATTCTTTTCAAAGGCAATTTTTCCTTTTTCAAAGTTTGTTTGAGGATCTACACCAAAGATTCGTCGAATAAAAGACATAACGCCACCGTAACTAAGAATACTATTGATAGATCAACAAAAACTGCTCCTTTTTGAAAGTTATCAGAAGGAGGGAAGCAACTGAAAAATTTCTAAGAAGATCGAATAAAATCAATTAATTCTCTTTCACGTTCTTTAAGGAGTGTAATTAGTTTTCTTCTTAATTTTTCTGCGTTTTTTTCAGTCTTACCCAAATCATAAATTCTACGAGAAAGTTCTATGTCACCTAATACGTAATTGATCCATAAGGCAAGATCTGAACGGACAACTGGCCCATCTAACAAATGGGGCTCGAAAATATCCTTAGTTGTTTCTCTAAAAACGTGAAATTGCGTTATTGTTGCTGGAATTTCTGATAAAGTAGATATTAATTCTGACAAATTGGTAATAGTTGCGATTGTTCTCCCCTGATTTCCAATGAATCGAAATGCAAGTTCAGGACTGCATTTTTTGAACATATCTTTAGCAGACGTATGTGAGATTTCCATTCCAGCCACATTTGTTCACTGAGGGCCCCCCACTAGTTCAGATTATTAAATATTTCCTTATTATTTTGCATTTAATTGCTTTATAGTGTGTTTTTTTGATTATTAATACAATGTTCTGGTTTCTTTTTCTTCATTCGAGATTCATTTCTTATTGAAGAAATTTAAATTTTCTCAATATATCAGTAACAAGCCATTTAAACACGATGTTGGCTTTATTAAGGGTAGGCAGTTTAAAAACAAGATTGAATTAAATGTTAGATAAACGATTTTCTTCTTAATTCCGATGAAAAATTAACATTAGAATCTTATTGCACTAATATTAGGTTATTTAAAACACAAGTATGAATAAAGGATCTAAAACATCTTTCCACACAATTACATGAAGAAATCTCAAGTAATGACAAAACACATCGGTTGGTGAAAGAATGACCCCAATACGCGAGATTGAATGAGAAATAGCAAAGGGGAAAGTTTTGGAAAATCAGAAGAATGCGGAATTGGCCAGTTTTTTAGGAATTTCCCATGAAAATAATGTTTCTCGTATTTATTCGGGATTTATTGAAAAAATAGAGTAAACTGAAAAAGATCTTCTATTGGCTGTTGAACTTGGTTTATATACTCCAATTTGGTTAGAAATTCGTAAAAAATCTGATATTTCAAATTCTCTTTTGAATTATTTGAAATCTGAAATGGAAAATGCAATTACAGATTGATTCCATCGAGAATCCCTTGTACTCTCTCTCTTTTTTTTAACATCTCTCTTCTTACATTTTGAAAAGAATTTGAGGTACAACAAATTGCACAGATAGGATGATCATTGTGGGCCGAAATTCCTGGTAAATTTCGTTGAGTAGCCAATTCAGGGGGTATTTCAGGCACTATAAATAATTTTGAAGGATAAAGCGGAGTTTTATATCCAAATAAAGGATTCTTTGTGAATGTATCCGGATTTTTGACATACTTCACAAGATGAGGGGTAATTTTATCATATGTCTTTTTCATCCACAGATCTATGTTCTCATCAGGTAAGGTGTTACAAGAGAAAGGTACAATTTGATTTTCAATTACACCAAAAAATATAGTTATTAAACCAACTAACTTGAGCTGTTGAATAACACAAGTTAACGTTGATATACCAGACGTGATAAGAGGATTTTCAACGAACGGGTAATAAGAATTTTTTTCAAGGTCTTTATGAAAAAATTCGTGCCCGTCTGGTGGTTTCAGGGTTTGAAAGCCAAGGAATTTTGTTAATTCAGAAGAAGAAAAAAAGCCTGCACAGTGTATGTCGTTGAAAGGTAAGAAATATCCTTTTCCTCCTAGATCTTTTCTCCCCTTATGCTTGGTTTCCTTTGTGATAAGAAATCTATTCACATCCGTAACAACTAATCCTTCACTATCTTTTTCTAATACTCCATTAGCTTCTACTTGTTTGTAAAATGAAGATAAATGAGTAAATTCGTCAATTAGATGATTAATAAATACAAAATCAGAAGATGAGATTTCTAAGGATTTTTGGTTCGATAATGGGATTTTACATGCGTTTCTGAGCTGTTTTACTAAGTGTGGATGTTTATGAAATGGTGCCAAGGGAATTACCTGATCGAATTTTTGTTCCTCGAGCATGATTACTGCAAGCTCATACAGTAAATCTACAGTAGTCTTCCTTTTTTTCCGATCAAGTGAGCTATCAGGGACCTGTTTTTTTACAGAGAATTTCCATTCGGAATATTTTCTTGTTTCCATATTGCCTAGAACATCTACAGAACCTATTTTAGTATTTTTAAGATTTAATTTCAATAATTGAGTAATAGGACCGTTTTCTCTACCTATTACTAATATTCGGTTTGGGGAGTTTGATGTTCGCATAAATTTCCACTTAAACTATAATTAGAAAATAAGAAAATTGATTAAATTGTGAGGAATTCCCCTCAATTTATAAACTCCCCCAAAAGAGTATTACTCGGAATGTCTATTAACTGGATCTACCACTTAATGAATAAATGGAATGGAGTTAGATGAGCCACACTAGGGATAACCATACACGTTTTTTACATTTAAGAGTCATAATTGATTATCTGAAAACTAATGAACATCGCATAGCACATCATGCACATTCTCGAACAGAAACTCCGCTTGCATCACGAAATGATATAAAACCTCTTCTATCTCTTATTGATGGAGAAACGGCAGATATTCTAACACTCGATCAAGAAAGTAGGAAGACTTATGTAAAGGTGATTCAAGCTGCTGAATTAATTGCTCATTTTCCAGACGATTATGCTTTCAATGAAAGTCTCTCAACTCTCAACGAATCAGGAACGGAAGGAATCCATATAATATTTGTGACAAACGGTATTTTTACCCCATCTTTCCTAACTCCCAATTATTTGAATGAATATAAGAATATTGAAAAATTAACATTTTTAGAGACCCGTTTTGAATCATCATCTATTCACAAAATTGGAAATCCTACGATCTACCTACGGAAGGCTATTGGACAGATAAAACAGATAGAAACTTCTTTTAAAGACAAACCAGATGATGTATGCGAATGTGGTAATCTTTTTTCACAGGGTAATTATAATATTCTTTATTGGGGCAAAAAGAAACAGTTAGAATATTCAGTTTGTGATAAATGTGGGATTCAGAAGGAAACTGCCGAGAATGCTAATGCAGTGATGAATTTTTTGATGGGGCTAAGTGCAGAGTAAGATAACCAATAATCGATTTTTAAAATTAAGAGTAGTGCAATAATAAGGCGAATTCTCATATATTGGAATAGAAGAAATTCTTGGAATTTCATGATTCGAATATCAAGTATTACAGGGAGGGGGAAATATATAATTCTTCATCAAGGCTTAAGAAAAAAAATTTTTTTGAGAAAAGGTGAAAGGAAGGCGGATTTGCGTTAATCATGAAGGGGAATATAACGAATTAAGCCTTTCCTTTCTTATATAGACCATATACTTACTCAATTATAAATTTTCTTATATTACACATTCCCGTTTTTCTTAAAATAAAACCGACAATCTTCTTTTTTTATTTCGTAACTAAAAATATCTTTGGTAAAGTTACTCTCTGAATTTTTGATAAGAGGATAAATGTCTAGTAGCTTTCACTACCGTCATGATGATATTGTATGATAGGTGCTAACTATATCAGTGAAAATAATAATTATTAGTAACAAGCATTGAAATCATTTGTCCAAGCTCTAGTTAGAGCTTAAAATAACATTATTTCCATTTCTGGTTGATCTATGATTATTGAAAGTATTTTAAAGAAATAAAAGAGTAATATCTCATTTAACTAGTGCTTAAACGAGTTTTCCAATCAGATACTGATTGAATGATCTCTTTTTTGATTTTTAAAACCGATTCAGGGTTTGATGCCTTGTTTTGGACATCTTTTTGCAAGCTCTGTACATAACGATTCATTTCATATGAAATTGTACCTGAATTAACGAGGGTGTAGAGATCTTCTTTCGCTGCACGGATGATACTGATTAAATCTTGGGAGGTGATTGCATTATTAACTTTAGAAAGAAATGAATCAAAAAAAACCGTTACTTTTCTTTGATCAGGACCTTCAAGCGATTGCCTATCGTTGATTTCAGTGGCAATTCCAACGATAGCATTTGAAATTATAGGCTGTAATCTTAGCATTTCATGAGTTATCGTTGTTTCTAAGTTCTCATCGACGATTGCTGTTAAAACAACTTTAGGATCAGAATCGATAACAGTTGAAAGAAGTAAACCTCCCGTAGTCCTTACACTCATATTCACAAAATCCCCTGACAGCTCTCGTGCTATTGTATCTCCAGTAGGAACAACTAAACTGCTTAGAGCACTGAGAGCAGTTTCACTGTCAGCATCCTCTGATTTTAAACTCGATTGGGTTACCATTGGTAAGCCAGACATATCAGAAAGAACACAAATTTTTGCTCCTAGTTCAACAATGGAATTGATAAGCACAGATAAGGATTTAACATCAATACTCACAGTAATCTCTTCCTAGACATCAGTGGGACGCTCACCTAGATTAAAATCTTAAAATTAAAAAAACCTTTGAAACACTTCTTCAGAAATCTGACAATAATCAGATTTGAATTAGACAAAAATAGGATCAAATGATAGGGTCATGATTTTTTTTAGCATATTTAAGCCTCAAGCCCTCTACTTAGTTGATTAGAGGATTAAAATGTAGTATGAAGCCTTACGTGAATAAAGGTTTTGATTACATTCTCCATATTAGTAGAAAGTGGATTATTTCAATTTTAGTGTTCCCAAATGTGTTTTTTATTAGACCGTTCGTCGAACCAATGTCTATTCGCAAGTTTTCCTCTCTTCCATTTTATCGACCATACCAATATATATATTAGAAATGTCTCTAAAATACCTTCATAACCCTATGACAGCTTTCAAATGCTATTCTTTCCCCGTAAAAGATAGATAATCTTTTCTATTGGCTGCCTTCGAAGGTATAATAAATGGAAATCTCAACTAATGTTAGCAAGATAAAATATGCAATCAGAGATATATTGATTTCCGCAAAAGAAGTTGAGAAGACTGGTAAAAAATTGTATTATTTCAATATTGGCGACCCTGATAAATACGATTTTGATACACCACAATTTCTAAAAGACGCGCTGGTCGAAGCTGTTACTGTGGATAAAGCCAATTATTATAGTGAATCCATAGGCGATAGTGAATTACGTACAGAGATAGTAAAAAGGCAGAAACGTCTCTGGGGGACTGAATTAAATCCTGAGAAGATTCTAGTTACTGCTGGTGTTTCAGAAGCAATTTCCATAATTTCTGGAAGCATAGCTCCAGGAACCGAGGTGCTAGTCCCCTCTCCTGTGTACCCCTCTTATCTCTCTTACTTTACCTTCCACGATATTTGTGGGATTGAATATGATACACAGGAATCACTTGATTGGCAACCCGATATTGACGATATTCGAAATAAAATTACGCCAAAGACCCAAGCGCTCCTTATCATTAATCCTAATAATCCTACAGGTGCAGTTTATCCTCCCAAAAGTGTGAAAGCAATCACGGATATTGCAGGAGAATATAATCTGCTAGTCATATCAGATGAGATCTACGATTTATTAACCTATGAAGGAGGATATAAATCCACAGCATCTTTAACTGATGTGCCTGTATTAGAGTTAAATGGAATTTCTAAAACACTTTTATCTCCTGGATGGAGATTAGGATGGGCAAATCTTAGAGATGAGGACGAAAAATACTCCCACTTATGGGAAGCGATGAATAAACAATCTAGAATCCGATTATGCGCAAATTCCCCTATTCAAAAGGCTGTAGCTAAAGTTTTGAACTATAATATGAATTTCCTCATTGAGGTCAATAAGAAATTAAAAGAAAGGGCTACATATTTTGCTAAACGAATTAATGAAATGGAGGGATTATCAGCGCGAATTCCACAAGGGGCATTTTATTCCTTTCCACGTATCGATTTACCTATTGATGATACTGAATTTGTTCTAAAGGTTCTCAAGGAAACAGGCGTAGTTTTTGTATTTGGTAGTGGATTTGGAGCTTTAGGTAAGCAACACTTTCGTTCAGTTGTGCTTCCAGAAATTCAAGTGATGGAAGAAGCGTTAAATCACGTTGAATTATTTATGAAAAAATTAAACTTAAGCGTAAAGTGATCAGAATGACACGGATAGACGAAATTAAAAAGATAGAGATTTTTCCTATTATTGGAGATGAGAGTCATCTTAATGTAAAAGGATTGAAAGACGAAGATGGTCGAAATAGAACAGGCTTCTTCATTACAGGTATGAGATTTATTAATGTAGAGCAACCTGAACCGAGAAGGATAAGAGCCAGGATTACTTGGAATGCAGAGAATAAAGCTATCGAAATTGAAGAAAATGTATCTAGTGTAATGAAACGAGGAATTGCGCTTTCAGTATTCTTCTTAAAAATTAAAGAAGGTGAGGAAGGGTATGAATTCCAAGAACCAGTCACGGTCCGAGGAAACCCTGAATTTACGGATCAAACTTTTGAAGGGACTTCAATCAATTGTTCATGGTCGTCCAATCCACTTATGCTTGAGCTTTCTAGCACTGAAGGACGGTTTCTATCTGCGAAACTTCGCACAAAGCAGCAGATAATTGAAGTTCGGATTGGTTAACATTAAGATTATTATTCGTGGCTCTCAGAAATACTAGTTTTCACGATTTACAACTCTCCAGAATGAATGAGCTAGAAGGCAAATCAGAGGTTTTAAAAAACCCTTTAGTTTGTTCTAATAAACAAGGACTAACATCTCTGTATATCTGAATAAATCAGTAAAATATTATAACTTATAATATAGTACTGATCAGATTTGACGTGTTTCCAATAATCAGAAGGTAGTTTCAATATGAATCCAGATGATAAAGGTGAAATAGACCCTGCTTTGCGTAAAATAATGGAAATTCCTGACGATCAAGAATTACCAGATGAAGCATTGATTGATGTAATGTTGAGAGCACTAGAAAGTAACCAGCTATTATTAAGATCATCCGCAGTTCATCAACTTATTGACCTTGGAAAAAGAAATCCTGCGATAGCCCTACCTAAGATTTTGAAAGCTCTAGATCCTTCAGTTGATTATTGGACAGTTCGATTCGGCGCAGTTGAAGCATTAGGAGAAATAGCAAATAGGGACACTATAAAACCCTTAATTAAGTACTTAAGAGAGGATGACGATCCAGATTTTCGGGCTATGGTAGCAAAACAACTTGGAGAAATGGGAGAAATAGCTAAAGAGGCAGGATCCGCTCTAATAGAGGCAATAGCTAATAAAGAAAGCTCTGAAATAAGAGAAAATGCAGCTCATACATTAGGAGTGTTATCAGTAGATCAGGCTGTCACTCCGTTAATCAACGCTTTGAAAATCGAAAATGACAATTATGCTAAACGTGAAATCTGCTGGGCGTTGGGAGAGATTGGCAATTCTGCTGCATTACCAAGCCTGTTTGCAAATCTTTCGGATAAAGATAAAGAAACTAGAGCAAAAGCTGTTGAGGCTCTAGGAAAAATTGAGGAAGCGGAGTCTATCATAGCTATTTTGAAAACTACAAAAGATAGAGATACTGGAGTTCAAGCAAAAGCTATAGAAGCATTAAAGAAATTTTCTACAAAGAAAATCATGACCGAATTTAGTAAAGTTGCAGAAAATGATTTATTTGTAGCTCTGCAACATTTTCAAGATTATCTCTTCAATATCGATAATGAAGAGGTAACAAAGAAAGTACTTGAAATAAAAGAACCCATCCTAAACGCGTACAAAGAAAAAATGAACAAAATAAAATCGGAACTCGAAAGCTGCAAGATATTTGTAGAAGAAAACTTTGAGAACATAGCTGATTTAGGAAAAAAAGACCTAAAAGAACTTGTTGAAAAGAAAATTCCGAAAGTTGAAGCTAAAGTGGCAAATGTTTCTCTTTATGAGTTTAGAAAACAAAAATGGTTAGAGAATGACCTCTATTTCGATATTGAAGAGATTTCTAGCCTCTACAAGGAATCAGGAGTAATGCTTTCAGAGCTCCGCGATAGTGTTCAGGACCTACTCAAGAAAGGTTTCTTACCAACATTGCGTGGAAACGATTAGGAGTGTCCGTAAGAATAGATTGGAAATATAGAAACGAGAGAAAGAAAAAATTAATCCATTCGGATTATCTTTACTCGCTTACCAATCCAAGAAGGGGGTAAATATACACGTCCACTGTTTCCACTCTTCTTTACTTCCTTTTCTAGCATCTCTTCTCCATATACTTCAAATTTACTTTGACGAATCGGTTCACTCATATTTTTCTCCTCCTAGGGGGATTGGCCTATGTTTAATTCCAATGTTAAGTAGTCAGAAAGCTTAAACCCTACCGTTGAAAAGAATTCTACTAAATCACCCCAATCCCAGGCGCATATAGTGCGAATACTATTTATTCCCTTTTCAGAGAAGTAAGAGATTACACGATTTGCTAAGGCGGTGCCGACTCCCTGATCTTGAAATTCAGGATCAATTCCAAGTAGTGTAATCCAAGCAGCTAAATCATCTGTGCCATAAATATAGACCTTTGTTTCGGCCAAGAGATATCCAATTAATGTTCCATCCTGCAAAATTACACCTAAACTTTCATCACCGTGTTTAATGATTTGTTCCTTTAATTGACTACGGAATAAAGGATTGCGTTTCCTTCGAACAATGAGTTCATCAATACGCATTATCTCGTCAATATCATCAACAGAGATAGGTCTAAATTGCAATTGATTTTCAAGCTTTTTTGTTGTGACCATAATGTCATCTCCGATTGATAAACCCAGCAATAATTGACAAATTAAATACCTTGTGAGGTTTCACTGGTTATCCTCTTTACATTCTTCTTCACGAACAGGAAGACATTCATATGATATTTCTTATACGTAAACTTAGAATCATGAGTTTTTATGATAGAGTTTAATGAATACTACTGCTGTTAGTGGCAAAATTACAATCCATGTGGAAATAGAGGTTTGAAAGGTAAATGACGGCAGAGGAAGATATGAATCAGTGTTTTGCTGGACTGTCAGAAGAGTAATTTCTATAGTTTGGCCTACAGCTTTAAGAGTTTCCTTACTAATTTGGCTGAGAGTGTCACTTGTTGTATGCCAAGCTTTATAGTTGTTAATAAAATCATCAATGATATCAACAGCGGGAACTCCTTTTTCTAGAAAGGGAAGATGATCATCGGTGATCTTACTCCAAGATTTATTAATAAAAAATTGTGAATAATTCATTTTATCCGCTAGATTCCATATCTCCGATACGAGGGGTCGAGCATATTGATCTGAATACCCCTCACGCTTGAAAAGTGCATTATTCCCACCGACCATGTCGAAAAGAATTGCATAAGTGATTTTGTCCTTTTGGAAGAGATTCGAATTTACAAAGTACCGCGAGCCGACTAACCAATTCCATCCAATACTCCCTTGATCTTCAGCATCAAAAAGGATGATTTTGAAATTTGAGATTTGATGCTTTAATAGTAAGACTCGGCCTAGTTCTAAAGCAACAGCAACCCCTGATGCCCCATCATTCGCCCCCATAACTGGATTCCTCCATAATGCAGGATTAGGATCTTGATCTGCCCATTTACGTGAATCATAATGTGCGAGAAGCAGAAAATACGACTGATTAGGATTTTGAATGGTGGGAGAAATGATCATGTTTACTAATGAGACATTTTCACCCTCAATCCACTCTTTAGAAAAATTTTGATATTCAATCTCCCACACTCCATCAATGACTGCCTTGTTTTCGATCATCCGCCTCGTATTTTCTATTGCTTCAGATCCAGGAATACGTGGTCCAAATTGAACTTGATCCTCAATTAATTCATAGGCTTTAGTTTCATTGAAGTATGGATTAAATGAACTTGTTAGATTGGTAGATAAATCGTGGCCTAAACCCAACCTAGGTGTAAAAGATAAAATCGGTAAAAAAAAGATGAAAATTAACAAAAATAGTCTATATCTTTTTATCATAGTTTTACTCATCTGGTTTTGATTCTTCCCATTCTGCAACAATATTCCGAGCATCATAAGCATATTTCGTCGCTTTTTCAGAAAATTGAGGATCAAAAGAATCCAGATAATCTGATGTTTCCGCCTCTTTCACTTTTCTGATGTTCTCTTCAGCTAATTTTTCAAATTCTTCCAAATTTTCATTCTTTGCTGCATCACGTGCAATCTTCAGAGCCTCTAAAGCTTCCTGAAAATTCTGACCATCAGCAGAAATGAGTCCTTTCGCAATTAAACTGGAGATCATTGCTTCTATCTTTTCTGATGCTAATGCCCGTTTCATGATTTCATCAATATCTTTGAGATCTAAGTTAATTGTTTTTGATTGCGATTTATCATCTGTTTCAAAGGATTCTAGAATATTTGCAGTTTGAATTGCTTGACGGATAAACTCTGTTGTTTGTGATAGAGCTGTTGTGAGCTCACGCGATGATGATTGGATCATAGCTCCCATATCTTTGATAATCTTGTGGCTTTCTTCACCAATCTTGTCAATTAAAGAACCGACAATCCCTGGAAGAGTTCCTTTCTTATGATTTTCAACGTCTTCGAGTATTTGCGTAAGTAAGAATTCGGGTGAATGATCAATGGGTTCTAAATAAACATTTACGAACACATCTTTAGATCCGAATCTGAGATGGACGACCTTTGATTTTTTGAACCAAGAACCGATAGTAGCAACAGAAGAATACTGTAGATCTTTCATTGGATAAGAACGGTTAAAATTATTGTCAGTTTTCTGTGGAGAAAAAACAATCATCGCTTCTTGGCATGTTATGACTCCTAATTCATTTTTAATATCTGTTGACGGTTCCTCTTTCTTTAAAATTACACGATATGTTTTAATGTCCATCTGTAACACGATTTCAGTTGATAAAGCTAATCTTATTTGCTTTATGGTAACAGTATGGGACAAAATCTATTTCATAATTAATTTAATGATAAATCCTTACTGTTTTAATAAGAAGGAAGAGTAATCTGTGTCAAAAGAACAGGATGCAAACCGTCACTATGATGAAGTATCATGCGGTGGAGTACCAGTATTTTTCCACGCAAACAAGAAACCAGATTATTTACTAGTTTTGCATAACACCCCTCATAAATACTGGGCTTTCCCGAAAGGAAGGCAAAATGAAGGGGAAACATATAAACAAACAGCCATTCGAGAGATTAGCGAGGAAACAGGCACTAATAACTTTAAAATTATAAAGCGTCTGATAAGTGACTCAATTTACTTTCCTAAACGGGGTACAAGAACAATTGTAAAGAAAGTGGTATTTTTCCTTGTAAAATTTCAAACAAGAAATATTACACTCTCATCAGAGCATATAAATTGGAAATGGGTAAATTTTGAAAAAGCGTTGTCTATGCTAACTTTCGATGATTATAAACGAGTATTAAGGGAATCGAACGAATTGATTTTGAGTGAATCCATTATCTGAATATAATAAATAAAAAAAAAGAAGGGAAGGAAATTAAAACCTGTTTGAAACAAACTGAGGCGTAGCTTCCCTTTTGCGTGATTTCTGAACTACCACAACACGACTCCATTTTTGAGTTAATCTCTGATTCATATCAGGAACTTGACTCTGATCACGTACAATTCTTCCAACTATTAGGTCAATAGGTAAAAAGAAGGCTTTACCAAGGTTGTGAATTGCGAGATCCTGCAGGAGAGGACGCTCACCAGTACTTTCGGATATCACTTCTAAATTAAGTGCCATTTTACCTAAAGTTTGGCCATAATAATGGTCCATAAGGAGAATGTAGATGAAAAATACTACAGAAGAAGGTCCCAGACTAAAGATCCATTGAAATGGACTAAATACTCCAAATGACCACCAACTCCAGTCACTCATAGTGAAAAAGAGTATAGATGTTAATGTACTCGTAATTGCACTAACGATAAAGAAATCAATAATATATGCCCAAAATCTTGGCCACCAATCGGCTACAACTAATTTTGTTCCAGTAGGTTCCAAAGATTCTAACTTTGACGATTTTACTGCAGTATCGATGGATGTTCTATCTTCTGAAAGAAGAATTTCTCCACACTGAGAACAAAACGTACTACCTGCCTCACTGGTCGAGCCACAATTAGAACACTGAAGTTGATAATTCGCTGCGGTGCTTTCGATTGGTTCTACACGCGTTGCCATTGCTCCTTGGTAGTAACGAGTTCTTTGAACTCTCCGTGGTTTAGATCGTAAACCGCTCCAAATAATAATTATCCCTAATAACAAGAATAATCCTCCAAAAACAGTTAAAACCCATCCAATTGCATTAATAATAGGAATACGTGCTCCAATGCTGAATGTAATATCAACTTTATTGCCTAGACCCATATCTGAATTCATCATTATCAATGTTAAAGTACCAACTGTTAGATCGGAGTAAGAGGGAGACCAAACAAATTCATTTCCTAAT
>DXJL01000078.1 GCA_019057635.1 Candidatus Heimdallarchaeota archaeon | reverse complement strand
GGGATGGATATTAATGGTCCAACCTCAGTGATAAAATCTGCTGGTAAAATTGATCATCTTCGAACTGGGGGAACTTTATTAAACCAAAAATTCTCGCCTAAATTCTTTTCAAGCGAATCAGGAATTAACAATGTTTCTCATTTGATACGCTCATATTTTAAAATGGGGGGTCATCATATTCAGTTTAACGTAGTTTCGGCAAACACCCTACGTTCTGCTCAAAAAAATCCAATGCAATATCATAATCTAATTGTACGCGTTGCTGGTTATAGCGATTATTATATAAACTTAGGAAAAGATTTACAAGAAGAGATTATTAGAAGAACCGAACATTTTTCTATTTAAACTTAAATTTTAATACCAATTAAAAGATTAATGATCAAAGCTCACTTTACACTTATTAAGCTGTGATGAATTTGGTGTATTAGGTTTAAATATTAACTTTTCTTAGATCCAATTAATTTAAGACAAAAATTTCTACAAGTGAACTAAAATGAGATGTAAATGTAATACTTTCAGAATTAATCTAATACTTTCCTTGCTTATTTTCTTAGAACTTATTGTACCATTTCTATTTTGTCCTCTTTTAACCCGTGATATTACCATTAATGAATATTTTCCACACACATCCGCTAACGAAAATAAAAAATGGTATGATCCTATGATAATTTCTAACTTGCATGCTCAAAGTTATGATCCTTCTATAACAACCGATAAGTTTGGAAATGTTCACGTTGTTTGGGAGGTGAATTTAGGACCAGCCGATGATATTTATTATAGATTTTGGAGTTCAACTTTAAAGAATTGGAGTTCAACCGTTACCTTTTCTCAAGGGTGCACAGAAGATTCTCAAGATCCATCGATAGTAGCAGATCGTTTTGGGAATATACATGCTGTTTGGCACGATTATACAAACTATTTAGGTAGTGGAACTGATGCAGACATTTTTTATAGGAGATGGGATAATTTAACAAGTTCTTGGAGCTCAATAGAAGTAATAACTACTGGTTCAAATTCACATTCTAGATATCCGAAAATTGCAATAGATAAATTTGGAAATGCTCATTTGATATGGACAGAAGGGGACACAAACTACAAAATGTGGGATGCTTCCACCAAACTTTGGCAAAATACTGAGACTTGTGCACCTAACGATGATTGGCCTGACACCGCAATAACAGTTGATGAACAAGGAAATGTTCACATTGCCTCAAAGTTTGATGGTGGTTCAAGACCTTACATGCGATACAGAAAAAGAAATCGATCAGGAAATTGGGTAGATGATTTCAATTTTGATGATGTATTTTCTTATAGTCAAAACCCAACAATAGCTACTGAGCAAAATGGAAATGTTCATGTAATGTGGACTGCTGGTTTTGGATGGATGTCTGGAACCGGTAGGATAAGATACAACGCCACTTCAACTTGGTCAGATTATATTCTTAGTATAGTCCCCGCAAAACGAACTTACGATCATGCTTTAGTTTCAGGTGCGAATGGAAACATATACTTAGGGGGAAGGGTTGAAAATGTTCAGGACTCTTTAGATTTTAACATTTTTGCGAGAGTCTATCAAGCAAATACGAGTCTTTGGAATGAAACTAAGGTAGTTAACGAGGGATCTTCTTCTAATTCCTTCAGTCCAGATATAGCCGTCGATAATAATAATAATATTTATATGGTATATATAGAAGATAACGAAGTCTATTTTTGTAAGTATTATCACATTCCTCCAAAGATTAGCATTATTTCCCCCATCAACGGACAAACCGTAGGTGAGGCTGCTCCAACATATGAAATCTCCATAGACGGTCCATATGATTCCATTTGGTATAATATAAATAATAATTCGACTAAAATAATAATAGTAGGTTTGACGGGAAGTATAGATCAAACTGTTTGGGATTCGTTGGCCGATGGAAGTATTACACTTGACTTCTATGCAAAAAATTCTGTCGGTTTGGAAGGAAACGCTCAGATCATTGTAATTAAAGATACAGAAGGTATAGAAGACCCATTAATTCCGGGTTACAACATCTACTTTCTAATAGGAATTATTTGCGTTATTTCAACCGTTTTAATCCGAAAACGATTCAAATCCTAATTCTTTCTTTTTTTTTCATTATATTTACATAGTCAAAGAAGAAAACTTGATTTTCGTGGATTTTTCAAGAAGAAAGAATAATTTAAAAAAAAAATTATTTTTCTCTAAGCATTTTTCTTAACACTGTGTGTAGTATCCCGAGGTTTCGATAATATTCTAGATCGACTTTGTTATCGAGTCTAACAATAACATTGAACAAAACCTGTTCTCCATTTTTCTTTGTTGCGTTTACGGTTAATTCAGATAAAGGCGTCATATTCTTAACTCCAGAAATATTTAAAGTTTCAGTTCCGTCCAAACCTAAATTTGATGCATTTTCCCCATTTTTAAACTGTAGGGGTAAAACTCCCATTCCTACTAAATTGCTTCTATGAATTCTTTCAAAAGATTCTACGATAACTGCTTTCACTCCTTGGAGTTGAGTTCCCTTAGCAGCCCAGTCTCGTGAGCTCCCCATTCCATAGTCTGTTTTTGCGATAACGATCAAAGGTGTGTCAGAAGCGATGTATTCCATAGCCGCATCATATATTGGCATAACTTCCCCCGTTGGATGGTACTTTGTCCAACCACCTTCTCGATCGACGAGAAGATTCCTAATTCTAATGTTCCCAAAAGTTCCCCGAGCCATTATGCGGTCGTTACCCCTCCTTGAGCCAAATGAGTTAAAATCTTTAGGTTCAATCCCTTTCGAAATTAAATATCTACCTGCAGGCATATCTTCTGGGATCGCTCCAGCAGGAGAAATGTGGTCAGTAGTAACGCTTTCTCCTAATAGAGCAAGGATTCTAGCGTTCTTAATATCTGTTAGGGGAGGTATATCCAGAGGAAAATCTATGAAGAAAGGAGGCTCTCTAATATATGTAGAATCTTCTTCCCATTGGTATACATTATCTTTTGGTGGACTCAAATTATTCCATAGATCCCATCCTTTAAAAATTTCTCCGTACTCCTTAATGAATTGCTCAGGGCTGACATTGCTCATGTATATTTGTTGGCATTCAGCGTGAGAAGGCCAGATATCTTTGAGAAACACGGGGTTTCCGTCTGAATCCAACCCTAACGGTTCAGTGTCCAAATCAATCGCAACAGTGCCAGCAATTGCGTAAGCGACTACT
>DXJL01000077.1 GCA_019057635.1 Candidatus Heimdallarchaeota archaeon | reverse complement strand
CTTGCTGCGACTCTTCAAAAACTAGCTCTTCATTTTGACTCACTGAATCTTCCTCGAAAATTTTTACTTTGAAATAAAGCCTAAGAATCACTTAGAACGATAAATTGTTTGGAATGGTACCAATTTCCTAACACTTATCACACTTGTCAGTCTATTTCGTTATTATTCTTCTACTTAAAAAGGAATGCTAAATTCCGGAGGGATCTTATCCTTCTATATTAAATGACTTTCAGATTTTATTTCAACTTCTGGTATTTGTTATCAATTTATGTGCTAAAATAATAATTGTTGTAGATTAGCTTTTTACTTTGCTCTGTCAACTGATAATAAGGAAATTTGAAGAATCTATTTAATTCTCATATTGATAAATGGTCTAAAAATAGTAAAAAATCATATTCCTTATCTTATTGTTTTTTAAGGATAGAATGGTCTTATGAGTAAAAATTTTGATCTAATTGCCGTTTCACCTCATCCTGATGATGCAGAAATTGGTTGTGGAGGAACACTTGCTTTACTTTCGGAAAAGGGCTACCGTATTGCTATCATAGATTTGACTAATGGAGAACCAACACCCTTCAACGATGATCCGCAAGTACGTCTCGCTGAAGCGTCAAAAGCTGCAAAAATTCTTGGGATTGAAAGAGTAACTCTTGATTTACCTAACCGAAAATTGCTTGATAATGTAGAGGCACGAATGAAATTAGCAAAAGAATTTAGGAGAATGAAACCAAAAATTGTTATTGGGATGCAGGGTATGACTCCCAGAGCCTCCCCTGATCATTATCAAAGCCAGCTAATATTTAATGCAGCCACATTCTATAGTAGATTAACAAAATGGGAACATATGTTCGATGGGCTAGCTCCATGGCGGATAGATAATGTATTTTACTATTATACCGCTCGCGAACTCTTTACTCAATCCCAACCCCTACAATTTACTGTCGATATTAGTGAACATTTTGAAACTAAAAAATCAGCCTTGTTAGCTTACGAGTCCCAATTTAGAGCTCACTCTTCTTATAATCCCCCTATCATTGATTGGTTAGAAGGTATGGGTAGATTTTTCGGTTCTCTTGCAGGTTGTAAGTATGCTGAAATCTTCTATGGATCGAAAATCATGACAATGAATTTATTCGATTACATTCTTGATTAAATAATATCTCACTTCTCTTCATGCCCACGAGCTACTCGAGCTGCGAATAATGCGTATTCGAGAAATTCTTGGGGTTCTAACTGTTCTATAGACGATTTTAATGCCGCTAAAATTTTGTTTCTGACTTCTTCTTCCCTGTTTTCATAATTTGAATGAGAAAGACATTTTGAATAAAACACAGCCGAATCTTGAAATTCTCCTAACTGATACAAACCGTCAGCTAGTTCTAAGTATTCATCAGAATATTCTATCTTGGATTCAGATGTCATGCTATCCAATAAATCTGCATAGTGTTTGAGTGCAATGATTGCACATCTGAGACTCTCTATTACGGCATGTTTTGCTAAACGATCACATATTGCAGAACGAAGGTAACTTATTCGCTTGTTATTTCTCGTATCATTCCTTGATAAAGCTTCTAGGCTTTTATTCACACGCCAAAATTGTGGAACTTCATATCCCTGTACAGGATCAGAAATTCGCAGCAAAATTCGAGATTTAACTCCGTAATTCGATAAGTCTTGTATAGGTGTATCTCCTAAAATTTCCATTACTCCAATATCTCTCAATTTTGGCAAATAATATGGTTGTAAGTAGCTAAAAAAGTCAAAATTCTCATTATAAATCGTATCTACAGATGATAGCACAATTTGTTTGAACTTTGAAACTTGTGCAGGTTCTAGGAGTTGAAAAAGTCGAATCTCAGACGAATGAGCAATTGAGAATGAAATAATATCCCCTTGGGTTCCATCAGATTCAATCTTAAAAATCGCGGTACCAGAAGGTAATGATATGGGCATCGTAACACGCCGTTCAAATATAGGATTTTCAATATCTTTCTCACTAATCCATTTTTCAGCTAGTAAATTACTAAATATCCATAATTCAGGCTGGCTTGATATTTCCAACAAGTTTTTCCTTCTGGTTCGCTGGGGCACAGATCTTACCTCCATTTAGCAATTATTTTTCTAGAAATTTAAAAGCTAACTCTTTAGGCGATTTTCCAGAACGTGTGAGGAAATCAGTTGTCTCATAAAATTGATTTGAATTAATATGACAGTCTATCCGAATGATTCATCTTCGGACTCTCACAGCTATACCATTATTAAATTGGATCATTTCAGAAGCTGATAAATGGGCTCTTCCAGAATTAATAAAATTTCCTTTGTCATCGACAATAAACACCTCTTCTCCACATTTTATTTCTGGATCCACATTTTTAACGAATCTTGCTAGAAGATCTTTATTTCTAGAAACAAAAGGAATGCTATCATCTGAAGCGACGACACGTAACTTAGGAGCGGGGATAAGCTTGCAGAGTTTTTCAGCAAATGATTTTGAAGGAACTATGGAGAAATCAGATGGGCGTATGGTCCCCACAATTTTATCCTGATAAGTAAAATTTCTTAAGATTCCGGTTTTAGGGGAACGATGCACAGATACAGGCATATCATCAAATACTTCATGGATACCAGATCCAAATTGGAAATCTATAATTGCATTGAGTTTAAATTCATCGGGTGGCTTGGAAGTTCTTTTATTTTTGTCCATAATCTTAAATTGATCTATCATATAGCTATCAAATTCTAGGTGGGAATGAAGTTCTATTGCTTGAAATTTTTCCTGATATTTACTAAGGAACTCTTCAATAAATACAATATCTTGTTCGGTAAAATGCAATGGTATTCTTTCATGTTGAACAAGTGGGTAAACTCCTTGTAACTCATCTGGTATTACTCCAAAAAGTGGTGATATCTTCAGTACTTGAAAATTCTTTGTTGATCGGATTTTACGATAATCACGTGCTAGGATTAGTTTGGAACTCCACGGATAGAACCGATTGAGAATTCGTTGTTTATATCTCAATATTTGTGGATGGAACTTCAAAGCAGGGTGAGTAATTAATTTGGCTCTTTTAGAGGAGATTGGTGTAAAAGTTTCAATGAAATTAGAAGTGGGAGTATCAAATAAATGTGGAATTAATCTAGCCAGCGATGGATGATTCATTGTCCGAGACAAAACTAATTCATACAATCTCCCTTCAATGATTGCTTGCTTGACTCTCTGAAGTTCTGCAAAGCTTACATTTAGATTGTGTTTGGCTAGTAGATGAGTACGTGTTGAATGATCAAGGCGTTGTAACTCTTTTACCTTATGTGATAGACATATTTCGCAAGAACACGGGAAATATTGAAGATCATCTAAATAATGAGTTCCAAATTCTGTTAAAAAGCGATTTTTTCTTGCATACAAGAAATATGCAGCAGAATCAAACATATCAATACCCAGAAAGACTGAAATGGCGAAGAACATAGGATGACCGGCTCCAAATAGATGAATAGGCCGATTCAATGGAAGATGCTTTTTTGCAGTCAATATCATTTTAACAACAGTCTCAAAATTATAACGTTCTAAATATGGTACAACAGAACCTATTGGATGAATATCGAAGGCCTTGTGTGCCATTTCCATACTTGATTGTTCGACTAAATCTAAAAATTCTCCTCCTTGAATAGGGCCAGCCCATAAAATTTTGCTCGATGGATCTCGGCACTGAATGTGTTCATCAGCTCTCACCAGTGTTTTTTTCAAGGCATTCTGAACTTCTTGGAGGTCTCCTTGTTTAGTAGGAATGTCTAAAAAAACTCCAATATCGCTCTGGATTTGCTCCTGAAAAGAAGTAATCAACGAATTTGTGATAGAAACTTCTCCATACTCCATAAGCTGAAATGCCCCGGAATCTGTCATTATAGGGCCATCAAAATCGATTAATTTATGTAACCCTAGTTTTAATGCTTTTTCTCTGTTAGGAATATTACGATAAAGTAAATATGAATTTGTGATAAATGCTTCAGCCCCACACTTAACCATATCAACCGGAGGTATTTCTTGTCTGTTAGGATTAATAACGGGCAATAGAACAGGAGTTGATATCTTTCCATGAGCCGTTAAGATAGTACCTATGCGTCCTAAGCCATCTTTTTTTTGAATTGAAAACATTATTGTCAGGTCTCTTTTGTAATGGATGGAGGAATACTCTTTTTTCCTTCAAATCAGAAAAATATTCTCCTAATATGATTAATGATGAAAAATGGTTTATAGAATATTTTCTATCATCACAGCTGTCTATTAATGCCTTGGTTCTTTTTCCATATGAAAATCTCTATTATAAATTTTGAATATAGAAAATTAATACTAGGAAGGATCTGATTCCCAATTCATACAAAAAAATAATAAAAATTAACTAGAGAAGCACTAATTGGATAGATTAAAGCTGCAGAAGATTAAGGTGTTGTTGTACTGATGTCGTTCCCAGAAATATTAAAATTGCAAAAACCCTTCACGTTTGCTGAACTACAAAAAAAGGGGTTTAAAATAACTAGAACCGATCTTAAAAAATTAGTTGATGAAAAAAAACTTCACATGGAGAAGTTTGGGCGAATGAATATTTATTGGAACCACCAATTCAAAGCTGATTCAGGTATGACCTCCTTCATTAAACAATTAGAACTTGAAAATAGTGAATTAAAGAGAGAAATCATGGCTGAAAGATTAAAAATACAGAAATTATCAATTCAGGATGGAGTTGATGAACCATGGAAAGAAACCGCTATGGCAATGGCTCGTATCCTAAGCGAACAAAAACAGATTTCCCTTCAAGAGGTTTTAGAATATTTTAATGCGCCGATAGAGGAATAATATACCAGTAATCAGGATTTTCTGATATTAGATTCTTTGCTTTTTTCAATAGGGATACTTTCTACCTGAAGCATTTCTTCATCTGGTTTATCTGTTGTTGTACCGCTCTCTTCTAGTTCAACTACTTTATCTACCGTTCTAAAAATCAGATGAAGATCTTTAACCTTAAAATCAGAACCTTCTTCTTCAAAATCTGAATGTAAGTTAATTTCAGCCCATATTTCGTCTTCAGAAAAACCAGTAAATGCTGGTGATTTTTCTAATTCTGCTTCCACGGATACTGAGTTTCGTATCACTAAATTCTGAAATTTTAGCTCCACATAGTTTCCTTCAATCAACATATCTACATCGAGCCCATATGATTCTGTAAGTGTATCGACGATTGAACGGAGCATTTTCAAACTGTGTATGCTTGTTTCTTGTGCATTCACTAGACATAAATCTAATTTTGGCCAGAGACAAAAGATCTGTCCTCGTACAAAGTGGGTTTCTATGAGTTGATCAATATTACCCATTGGTAGAACTTCTTTCCCCTTGACTATTGTACGTTTTAGGAAATCAGAAGCAGATTTAAGGGGTTTTGTCGGTTTTTCGTGGATAATCTTCCAGTAATCATCTAAATAGATGTAAACATCAGGTAACAGAAATCCTCCTTCTTGAAAGGAACGTAACAAACCTTTTATTCTTTGGGAATAACAGAACATAGGCATATTTTTCTTAGATTCACGTTTCAGCAGTAAAACATCTAAATATCGACGATCAGTACATTTTGGTCTTAACATGTTTACTACTTTGTTGTTTTGGCATTTAGATAAACAAAAATCACGTCGGTCTCGTACCATTTCTTCCCATAAAGTGATTCCCGAAACACGATTCAATGTGGCCATAGCCGCTTTGGGAGCTTCGAGATCAGTCCATTTCATTTTTTCACAAACCTTTAACATATGGGGAATTGGTAATGAATTCTACTTCATTTTTTAATAATTTATAATGTATGTGCTGTTTGAAAGAGGGTTCTAACGCGATTTTAACTCTTTAACTCACTCTCATTCAATTATTTGTTCTGCTTCGTGAGTAAGCACTGTCATGTAAGCAATTAAAACTTACCATTAATTTACCTATTCATATTGATACACTAGAATAAGCTAAAATGCCTTGATACGCGATTTTCATCTTTAAAAACAAACAAGCGCAATTTATGTCTTGGTATGATTGTTAAAAGAGCTAAAAAAGGTAGGAAATTCAGTATCTAGGAAGAATTTTATGGAATAGATCGATTGGTTCACACCTTTTGTGGAAAACTCCTTTTGGTTTAAACATACTACACTATCCACACTTTGAATATCCACATACTCTACAAAGAATGCACCCCTCACTATGTTCTACAATGTTTCCACATTCAGGACATTCCGGTCGCAATCCAGAGGTTGTATGACTCAAATATAATGTTTCTGGCTCGTATTGATCCTCGTTACTGGATGTTTCACTACTCGATTCATTTTTCCCATTTCCATTTTGACTATGTAGCTCAATAAACCGTTCGACTGACTTGGCTACTGCATCCGCACAGGAGAGCACTGGACCGTCTGGCCCAAAAGTTGGTGAGGGGCACCTGATTGCCTTCAATTGTAGAATAATTTCTTCAGGCTCAATCCTACTCCGTAATGTTAAGGAAATTAGCCTTCCCATTGCCTCAATATGAGAAGCCACACATCCTCCTGACTTTCCTAAAGATAGAAAAAGCTCTGTTAAACCCTCTTCATCCTCATTGATAGTAATAAATAAATTTGTACCACATCCGACACGTACACGTTCGGTAAT